>JBJSZW010000042.1:0-5245 GCA_046090565.1 Gammaproteobacteria bacterium | reverse complement strand
TTTATGTCTATGACTTAATTCGGCCAATTCTGTAATCGAGTTGGGTTGATTTTCTAATATTATTTCCAATAACAGCCTATTTTTTGTCGATAAAACCTGTGCCAAAGACTCAATAGAGGAAAACCAAACCTTAGGCTCTGATTTTTTAGGCTTGTATTTCCCCCTGGCAATAGCCATGGTTCTTTTTTTAATTTCTTCGTAAGGGGCAATCCCGATTTTTAAAATTCTATGAGACACAAATAGCTCGCCCATTAGTTATCACTGGTTCATAACCTAAGTATAATTCTGTGGTCGATAATGCGTCTAATCGACGCATGTTATAATGGCCACAAAAAACTGGACAGTATGCTAAGGTGTGATCTCCCGCTTATGAAAAAAGAGACCTTATGTCAAACATTAACAAGAAGTATCCGACTGAATTAAAAGCTAAAATGCTGTGGCTGCCTAAGGTTGTACCAGCCTTTATACCATTCCAGCCATTAGCTTTTTAAAATACCTGATTGAATTCAGCCTTTGCTGTTATTAGTAGGGGTAATTAATGGAAATGGGGGTTGATTTTGTTTTTCCAAAACATGCGGGCCGTCAATGTGATTTTCGAAAAGGCGTACGTCTTTCTCAAGGAGACCACCTTATTACATGGAAAAGACCAGCAAGACCGGAATGGATGAGCGAAGATGAATATCAAAAATGTCCAGAAATAATTCAACTCAGAGAAACAAAAATCATTTTAAATAAATCTGGATTTAGAAGCGAATCAATGGTTATGATTACTAGTTTTCTGGATTCTAAACTAGTTGATTCTAAAGCATTGCAAGAACTTTATTCTTTAAGGTGGTCTGTCGAATTGGATCTGCGTTCTCTGAAAACAGTGATGAAGATGGATATCTTAAGATGTAAAACACCTGAAATGGTTAGAAAAGAAATATGGGCTCATATTCTTGCTTATAATTTGGTTCGGAAAATAATGGCTCAATCAGTCTTAATGCACAAAATAATGCCGTGTAAAATGAGTTTTAAGTTGGCACTTCAGGTCATTTCATCGTTTCGACAGATGCCTTTACGGTGAATAGTGTTCTTAATCACTGCATATTTTGCCGCTAGTATTCTTATAGCTTCTAGACTATAACTTGAAAATATAGTCTAGAAGCTATATAATAAGTTTATAGCCCAGGCTATATATTTTTATTTAAATTAAATCTAAAATTAACCAGGCCGCTTATGAAATCCATGCATTTACAATTTATAGCAACCAGCCCCTTTGCTCTAGGGGTTTATTTAAAATCCATTAGAAAAAATAAAAAGCTTAATCAAACCCAAGCGGGTGCTAAAATAGGCTTAGAACAGGCAACTGTTTCTGCCATAGAAAACGGGAGTTTGGGCACAAAATTAGATACGCTCTACCGCTATTTATCCGCTCTTGAATTAGAATTGGTGGTAAGACCTCGTGATTTTGAAATCAATCCCCATTTGCCTAAAACGGGCGATAGATGGTGATGCTTTATCTTAGGATCAATGGCCATTTAGTGGGCTATTTAAAACAAATGCCCCAGGGATTGCAATTTACTTATGCGCAAGAATGGCTTGAATACCCTTATGCCCGTTCAATTAGCTTGTCCATGCCCTTGGCTAAAGCCGCCTACCTAGGTAGGCGGGTAGAATCGTTTTTCGACAATCTGCTGCCAGATTCTTTAGAGATCAGACAAAGGCTCCAAAGGCGTTTTAATACAAAAACCAACCATGTATTTGAATTGCTTTCTCAAATAGGACGTGATTGTGTGGGAGCTATTCAGTTATTGACCGATCAAGAATTAGGCAAGGAAATAAATAGCATTCAGGCCGATCACATTAGCCATGCAGAAATTGCTAATTTATTAAGAGATTATACATTGGCGCCTTTAGGCATGAGAAAATCTTACGATTTTCGAATTTCAGTCTCAGGCGCTCAAGAAAAAACAGCGCTTCTATGGCATAAAAACAAATGGTGGTTGCCACATGGCTCAACGCCAACCACTCATATTTTAAAATTGCCGATCGGCAGAATAGAACATTCTGGAATTGATCTATCAAAAAGTGTTGAAAATGAATGGCTTTGCCAGCAAATTTTAGAAATTCTAGGTTTTCCAATAGCAAACACAGAAATAGCTGATTTTGAAGATCAACGCGTATTAATCGTAGAACGTTTTGATAGAAAATTATCCCAAGAAGGTACTTGGTTTTTGCGCCTACCACAGGAAGACATGTGCCAGGCCTTGGGTTATCCCGGCGCCTTAAAATATGAAGCCGATGGTGGCCCAGGTATTTTTGAAATCATGAAATTATTACGTGGCAGTAGTTCCCCAGAACAGGATTGCTTACAATTTTTACTAACGCAGGTGATTTTCTGGATTTTAGGCGCGATCGATGGCCATGCAAAAAATTTCAGCATTTCCTTAAATGAAGGCGGTAGGTATCAATTAACCCCCCTGTACGATGTTATGTCGGCCTATCCCTTGATAAATCAAAAACAATTGTCTAAACAAAAATTAAAAATGGCTATGGCAGTGCTTGGAAAAAACCGCCATTACCATTGGAATAAGATCTTTTTCAGACATTGGTTAAGTACAGCACAAGCTTGTGATTTTTCAGAAATAGTTTTGAAAAAAGCCATAGAAGATTTAATCGGAAGAATTCCGAAGGCCATTGAAATGCTTGCGTCTAGATTGCCTGCCAAATTTCCAGAAAATATTTTTGAAGCCATTACGCAAAGTATGCTTTTAGCTACGGAAACAATAAAAACAGGCATAAAACTTAAAGATGAATAATCTAATAAAAATTAAGCTTTTACTCAAAAAAAATACAAACAGTTCTAACACCGAAGGGTCAAAATTCTTCAAAACAGGCCCAGGCCAGTACGCAGCCCATGATGTATTCATGAATATTCCAGTGCCCATTTTAAGAAAAATAGCCAAAGAATACCAAGATTTATCATTGCCTGAAATTAAAATTTTACTGGATTCAAAATTCAATGAAGAGCGCCTATTGGCATTGATTATTTTGGTTAATCAATATAAAAAATCTGATTTTGAAACACAAACTAAATTATTTAAATTTTATCTGAAAAATATAAAACAAATTAATAATTGGAACTTGGTGGATTCTTCGGCGCATTTAATATTAGGTGCCTATTGGTATGAACACAAGCTTGATCAAGTTCTATTATTAAAACTTGCAAAATCAAGCCTATTATGGGAAAGAAGAATAGCCATTGTTTCAACCTGGTATTTTATTAAAAAAAATGATCTAAAATGGACTTTTAATTTGGCCAAAATTTTAATGCAAGACAAAGAAGATCTGATGCACAAGGCCGTGGGGTGGATGCTGCGTGAGGCTGGGAAACAAGATCAAGCGTTGCTCTTAAAATTTTTGGATAAATACCATCAAAAAATGCCCAGAACCATGTTCAGATATGCTATTGAAAAGCTGTCTGAAAATCAGAAAAAAAGATACAAAGGCCTCTAAAAATCAACAATGTAGGTTCCTAATATATGCAAAGCCCCGAGTGCATAAGATTAAACCTCGAACTGAGGTTTAATCAGAATAGTCTGAATAAAAATAGACCTATAGCTTTTCAGAAAATGCATCTGCCAAAATTACAAAATAATATCTTTAAAAACAAACAATTAAATAAGGCTCTATAGGCGTTGCGGGGAGATGCATACGATAGGCCATTGTGGTACCATTAGCAGAAATTAATCACCCACTAACCCTAATAAAGTTCTGAAAAGGAAGCTTATCGCATGTTTCCGTTGGCTGTCAATATAAAAAATCTTATCGATGATGAAAAATGTTACGAAGTAATTCGTAGTTTGCGCTGGCCCGCAGGTTGTCAATGCCCCCATTGTAATAGTGATGATGTCGTCAAACGGGGTAAAGACGAAATTCAGCCCGCTCAGCAAAGATATTTATGCAAAGTATGCGGTAAAAATTTTGATGATTTAACAGATACTGTATTTTCAGGGCATCGACAACCTTTAAAAATTTGGATTTTGTGTTTATATTTTATGGGGCTTAATCTCTCTAACCAACAAGTCGCTCGGGAGCTTGATTTACACAAAGACGACATTCATAATATGACAAGTCTTCTGAGGGAAGGGATTTACGTAAGAAGGCCTGATGTTATTCTCTCTGGAGAGATAGAATGTGATGAAGTTTATATTGTGGCGGGTCATAAAGGAAATCCAGATGCTGTAAAAAAAAGGACGTCTCGGTCGAAGAAATCGTCTCAAAGGTGCTCGAGGTCGTGGGACGCTAGATAAAGAAAAACCTCCTGTTTTTGGTATGATTCAGAGAGGAGGAGAGGTTGTTATAAGAATGCTTGAAAACGTAAAACAAGCAACAATTCAGCCAATTATAGAAAAAACCATTTGCTTTAAGAAGTACTATTTTTACGGATGAATATGATATTTATGCGCGCCTTGGGGCATGGGGTTACCAGCATAAAACAGTCTGTCATAGCAAATATGAATATGCCAGGGATGAGGACGGAGATGGTTTTCATGAAGTGCATGTGAATACCATGGAAGGATTTTGGTCGCTGTTACGATCGTGGCTTAGACCTCATCGAGGTATTTCACAAGAAAAGTTACCAATTTATTTAGGTTTTTTTGAATTTCTTCACAATGTTAGAAAAAGGGGGAAAGCGCTTTTAAGTTCGTTGTTGGAGACACTTCTGTGTATCTCCCCGCAACGCCTATAGAGCCTAAAAAAATGTATTTCTCCAAAATTTAGGTTGCATTTATCAGCTAATTAGCTTAAAAAGATAAGATTTTGCAGCCTTTTTATCAAAGGTAAATACAGGTGCGCAACCCTGTTTTTTTGCCAATAAACCAATGATTAAATCAGTAAAATCGCCAGATTTAGATTGGTTTTTTATTAGAAAGATCGCTTGATATAATAAATCTGTGTGCTCAACTTCCAAGTTTTCAACAGTCATTAATTTTTCGATCGCATTAATTATTTCTAAAGTTTCTAATTTATAACAGGCCCTACAAACCCAGAAAAATTCAATAATGACGATAATGCTAATCCATATTTTTTCATAAGATTCTAATAAATGGATGCTTTTTTTCCCTTGTTCGGCATCATCAAAGCGCTATCAGGTGTACACGACATCACGCGTCTTCGTTTGGCTAAAGTTCAATGGGCTGCAGGTCAAATTGATCAGGCCATAAAAACACTAGAAGCGAAGCATTCAGACGTTTACGAT
>JBJSZW010000041.1:0-3066 GCA_046090565.1 Gammaproteobacteria bacterium | reverse complement strand
ACTAAAACTTTTATACTTTGATAATCCCCCCGGATTAAGTGAAATACCCCCTCCTCCGTATCCTCCCTCCCTGGGTCTAAAAGTATAATTGTTATACAGGGGGGATGGAGTCGTTCAAGAAGTAACCGGAAAAATTGACTAAAACTTAGAACTATGTCAAAATCGATTTTTAAAATATTTCCAGAATTTTCCAGAAAATGAGAAACCCCCATTTTTGGTTGCAAAATCCGGTTGTAATTGACCACCCCTTGCCGGTTTAAGTTGACCACCCATGACCGGGTGAAATTGACAGGTGCTGACCGGATGAAATTGACCACCTGTTATGGGGTAATATTTTGATGGAATTTTTGTGATCATTTAAGATTAAGTTTTGTGTAAACAAACTTAAGAATAAATGGCGAATAGAACCATCACGATGAGTAAGATTAAACATGTACTACAGCTCTATTTTCAAGGTAGGAGCAAACAATTAATTGTTCAACAAACGGGAGTATCCCGAAATACGATAAAGAAGTATCTTAAGGAATATGCCTTAAGCGGGTTAACGGGTGAAGAGGTATTAAGGCTATCAGAGAAGGAATTAGAGAGGTTATTTATTAAGCCGGAAGAGAAGTTATTGAGCGGGGTTCAGCAGGCCTTATTTGCCTTATTTCCGGGCTTTGACAAGGAGTTAAAGAAGAAAGGGGTTACCCAACAGATTTTATGGAAGCGTTATCGGGAACAATATCCTGAGGGAGTGGGTCGAAGCCAGTTCAATTATTATTATCATCAATGGAAGCAGCAGTCGGGTGTTGTGATGAAAATGCAACACAAGGCCGGCGATAAGCTCTTTGTAGATTATGCAGGCGACAAACTGTCTATTGTGGATAAAGGGACAGGTGAAGTTCAACCGGTGGAAGTGTTTGTTGCGATTCTTGGTGCCAGTCAACTAACCTATATAGAAGCATCCTTCACACAACAAAAAGAAGATTTTGTAGCTAGTTGTGAGAATGCCATTCATTACTACGGAGGAGTTCCGATGGCTATTGTTCCGGACAATTTAAAATCTGCGGTAACGAAGAGCCATAAGTATGAACCTGTGATTAATGAAACGCTCTCTGATTTTGCCTCCCACTATGGAACGGCTATTCTACCCGCACGGGTGTATAAGCCTCGGGACAAGGCACTGGTTGAGAATGCGGTACGATTGATGTATCAACGGGTTTATACTAAGCTGCATCATCACATATTTTATTCATTGGAAGAATTGAATCAGGCGTTATGGATTGCGTTGGAAGAACATAACGAAGCTAAGTTGAGCAATAAACCCTACAGTCGTAGAGAACAGTTTGAGGAAATGGAAAAGGGAGAGTTGCTTCCACTACCACCTCTACGTTATGAGTTAAAGCAACAGTGCTATGGGACGGTGATGAAGAACGGACATGTTTGCTTGGGAGCCGATAAACATTATTATAGTGTACCGTATAGATTTATAGGCAAGAAAGTAACCATCCGATATTCCACCACTCAGGTAGAAGTTCATTATAAGCACGATCAGATTGCTTTGCATCAACGTACACGAAGTTCTTATCACTATACAACAGAGAAAGAGCACATGGCCTCCACCCATCGATTTGTTAGTGAATGGACACCGGAGAAGTTCATTCACTGGGCACAGAGTATTCATCCGGTGGTGTATGATTACATCGTTCGTATTCTCAATACTAAACAA
This sequence comes from Gammaproteobacteria bacterium, assembly GCA_046090565.1. Classification (GTDB taxonomy): domain Bacteria; phylum Pseudomonadota; class Gammaproteobacteria; order UBA6186; family Azoamicaceae; genus JBJSZW01. The sequence goes on along the minus strand of JBJSZW010000041.1, from coordinate 1,355 downwards.
CATCCGGAACAGAATTATCGTTCCTGTTTAGGCATATTAGGCTTTGCTAAGAAAGTGGGTAAGGAGCGACTAATCAAAGCTTGTGAACGAGCTAATCATTATGAAATCTACAATTACAAGATGATACAGAGTATTCTTGAAAGAGGGCTGGATGGAGATGATAATAAACCCGAATCTGCCTCTATTCCTTCACACGATAATATTCGGGGAGGGCAATACTACCAATAGGATTATGTACTCAAGAAACCGAATAAGATCGCCTGCCGCGGGGCTTCCATCACCTCATAGGAGGTTATTGCCTTTAAACACATTTGGAGTGTTAACGGCAATAACCTCCTATGAGGTGACGGTAAAGTACTCGCCAAACGCAAACAAATGGAATCAATTATTCAATCAAAAAAAATAATATCACATGAACGAACAAACATTAGACAAATTAAAACGAATGAAATTCAATGGGATGCACCGGGCCTTCACCATGACCCTTGAATCCGGTAAAGACGAAGTTTATACTCCGGATGAAATGGTGGCCCACCTGACCAATGCCGAGTGGGATGAAAGGCAGAATAAAAGTATAGAACAAAAGATCAGCAATGCTCGATTCCGATATCAGGCTTCTATGGAAGAATTAATTTTTTCAGAAGAAAGAAATCTGGAAAGAAACCAAATCATGAGACTCATTGATGGTAGCTTTCTAAAAAAACAAGATCATGTTTTAATTACCGGAAGTACAGGAAGCGGAAAGAGTTATATCGCCTCCGCTATTGGCTACCAGGCATGCAGGTTAGGTTATCGGGTTATGTATCACAATGCAGCTAAGCTGTTTACGAAATTAAAGTTGGCTAAGGCCGATGGTTCCTATCTGAAAGAACTCTCAAAAATCGAAAGACAACATTTACTCATTATAGACGATTTTGGATTACAACCTTTGGATGCTCAAAGTCGTTCAACATTGATGGAAATCGTGGAGGACAAACATGGAAAATCATCGATCATAATCATATCCCAGATCCCGGTAAGCAAATGGTATGAAATGATTGGCGAAGAAACAATTGCTGATGCCATTCTCGATAGAATCATTCATGACGCTCACCGAATAGAACTCAAAGGTGAATCCATGAGAAAAACAAAAAATCAACTAAAAGAAACCAATTTATTAACCCTAAAGAACTAACTTCGTTCCACCACAAAAAATGAACTCAAAATGTTTACCCTCTGCCAGCAACTTCAGGTGGTCAATTGCCACCGGTCAAGGGTGGTCAATGTGACCGGTTTATGCATTTTTAAATAAAGATGTCAAAAACACATAATCTTTTTAGTAGTCATTCATGGAATTATTCAGATGCTTACATAAA
>JBJSZW010000040.1:0-2792 GCA_046090565.1 Gammaproteobacteria bacterium | reverse complement strand
AGCATTGCCATTAAGTATTATTGTTCGTGTTTTACAAAATCTATTACAGGAAAAAATCCCCGTTCGGGATATTAGAACAATTGCCGAAACCTTGACAGAGCATGCCATAAAAACTCAACATCCTCTAGATTTAACGGAGGCCGTTAGAACAGCCATGGGTCGATTAATTGTACAGCAAATCATTGGTTTTCAACAAGAATTGCCGATTATTACGCTAAGCCCTGCTTTGGAACAGATATTGCAAAAGTCTATTCAAAACCAAAACAGGGGAGAACCTACGTTTGTATTGGAGCCTAATTTGATCAATCGCTTGCAAGCTTCTATTAAAGATTGTCAGGCCAAACAAGAATTAAGCAATCAGCCGACTATTATTGTGGTATCCCCAGTATTAAGGTATCCCCTCTCTCAGTTGATTAGAAATTTATTCCAAAATATTTTTGTGTTGTCATTTTCAGAAATTCCACAAGATAAACAAATAAAAATAACAGCAACCTTAGGTGATAAATAAAAATAATAAATAATATTAAATAATATAAATAAACAGAGGATGAACGGATGAAACCCAGACGATTTTTTGCAAAAGATATGAGAACAGCGCTCAATATGGTTCGAGAAGAACTAGGGCCAGAGGCTATGATCTATTCTCAAAACAATTTAGAACAGGGGATTGAAATTATTGCAGGTTTAGGTCAAGAACTAGAATTAAAAACCAGTCCAGGTTCTAAAATTATCCCCTCTGTCACATTGCCCATGCACGGTCATGCTTCAGATCAAATCGGATTTTTGCATCAAGAATTAGAGCAAGTTAAAAATTTATTAGAAAATCAGGTTGCAGATTTGGTTTGGGATAAATACAAAAAGGCTAATCCTCTACAGGCAACAATAATTAAAAAACTAAATTTTTTAGGGTTTAGTTTAAGTTTAGCCAATCAATTGGCTCAAGAGTTTTCAGAAGAAAGCCAGAAAATAGATTACCAAAAAGCAATACAATATGTTAAGCAAGCTCTTTCAGACATGCTTTTAATCAGTCCTTTTAATTTTCAAGATGCCTTTGGTGTATACGCCCTGATTGGCAGCAATGGCGTTGGAAAAAGTTTAACTTGTATTAAATGGGCAATGCAAGCGGTATTAAAATGGGGTCAAACTGGGGTTGTTATTTTATCTTTAGATACCAAAAAGATTGGGGCATTAGAAAATTTAAAAATTTATGGAAAAATATTGAATATCCCTGTTCATGCTGTTCATGCCGGGTTTGAATTATTAGAATTCATAGAAAAATACAGAGACAACAAAAAACTAATTTTAATAGATACGCCGGGTTTATCTGCCTACCCAGATTCACAAAACAAAGATTTTTTTGATATTTTAGAAAGCCTAAAAGATTTTTCTAAAAATATATTTGTAATCGATGTTACTCAGCAAAAAGAAATCATAGAAAGCACAATTAATGCTTTAAAAAATAATTTAAAAATAGAGGGTGTTATTTTAACTAAATTAGATTTTACAAAAAAAATAGCCCCGGTTTTGAGTTTGTTAATTGAAAAAAGATTATCATTTATGGGTTTGAGCGATGGTTTATCAGTGCCTGAAAATTTAATTCAAATCAAGAGTGATATTTTAATTGATCAGGCATTTAGAGTAGGGCCTGAAATGCAAGGCTTGGAAAAAGAGTCTAGATTTTCAGAAGAATTTTGTAAATTAAGAAATAAAAAGGATAAAGTATGACCAGATGGATCACTGTGACCGGAGGAAAAGGAGGCGTTGGTAAAACCCAAGTTTCTATCAACTTGGCATTAAACTTACAGAAATTAGGACATTCTACTATTTTGGTGGATGCAGATTTCGGTTTGGCGGGTATTGATTTGTTACTGAAATTAAAGCCACAGTACTTTATTAAAGATTTAATTCAGGGGGACTGCGAATTAAAAGATTTGATTCTGCGTGGTCCAGAGCAGCTTTCGATTATCCCTGGATCGCGCGGAGATGTTGGGATGGGGGTTTTGTCTTGGAATACAGTAAAAAGCATGTTCGATCATTTAAAAAATCAGGACTTGAACTATACCTATGGCGTGATAGATACGGCGGCAGGTATAACCCCTTCGGTATTGAGCTTGGTGAAAGAAGCCGATGAAATTTTAGTGGTGGTTTGTAATGATCCAGCCTCTATTGCAGATAGTTATGCGATTATTAAGCTTTTAAGGCAAGAACACGCCTTACATAAGTTTGGAGTGTTGGTCAACATGGTGAGCAATCAGGAAGAAGCAGCCCTTGTATTTGCTAATATAAGTAATGTGGCTTACAAATTTTTAGATGTCGTATTGCATTATGTTGGTTTTTTGCCATACGACCAATCTGTATTAAAAGCAGCTCAGCTACACAATGCAGTCGCCCTGCAATATGCGCAATCTTTGTACAGTACGAAGATGAAACAAATTGCGATGCAATTGCACCATAAGAACATGAAAAATATGACAAGGGGTAGTATGTATTCCAATGTACTATGAAGACGGAAAATTAACGATAGAGGAAATCGTTAAAAAGTACACTGATTTGGTGAAAAGAATAGCGCACCATTTAATTGCTCGTCTACCTGCAAGTGTTCAGGTAGAAGATTTAATGCAGGCTGGGATGATTGGTTTGTTAGAAGCGGCTCGTAATTATAACAACGACAAGGGTGCTAGTTTTGAAACTTATGCAGGTATTCGAATTCGTGGTTCCATGTTGGATGAAATTAGAAAAGGCGATTGGGCACCACGTTCCGTCCATAGAAACAGTAGAAAGATTGCCCAAGC
>JBJSZW010000039.1:0-2629 GCA_046090565.1 Gammaproteobacteria bacterium | reverse complement strand
CGGGGGCTTTACGCTTGTTTTTGGTAAATAATAGAAACTTTAGACTATTTTCTTAATACCTTGTTTTACAGGAAGCCAAACGCTCCAATATAAAAATGGGAGAACTCTCCTATGCCACCATCGATTAATCTTATGATCTTTATCGACAGGCAAAGAAACTGGGGTCCAATTCAGTTTGTATTCTGAATTTACTTTTAATATATTTTCATGGCTAAGATAACCCATTTGCGCCATATTCAAATATTCCAATGGAAAATTGTTTTCTACCACTAAAAATGGCTCTAACATTCCTTCAGAACGGGCACTGCCCACAATTTCAAAATTCCAGGGGGTTTCTGGTTCTTTTAACAAATGCAATAGCACATCTTTTCGCCAAATTGCAGCCTGCAAAGAAGTCCTCCATTCCTCAAATTGCTTTTTGTATTTAAGGCCCGTTACTGCTTCGTCTTCATAGACTTTTCGATCTTGAACATAATAAGGGACTGTTAATTGAACGTATGGTATTTTTCTTGACTTAATGCTGTTAAAAATATCAGACAATCTTTTTTGATCAACTTTCGTAAAAAAATAGTCGTCCAATACAACCAATACGTAGTCTGTTTTTATTTCTTTAACCGCTTGCCTCATACTGGAAGACCAGCTCGTTTCTTTTACAATATTAATAGTTTGTACTTTGGGGTGTGTATATTTTTTTGAATTAGACATCAAATAAATTGGAATACCGCTATCTTGATTATTTAATTCTGGCCATTGTTTCCATAATAATTGGAAGAAGGGATCCCAGAGTTCACTGTATTTGTCGCAAGATGTTACTAATATACTTAAATTATCAAATTTTGATGTATCTGCAAAACTTATGTTTATATTACAGAAACAAAACAAACATAAAAGTACTATTTTTAATTTTTTATAAAGCATAATGGATATTTGGGATTCCGTTGATTGTTTTGTAATTGATTGTGTTTTTTAGTTAATTTTTTAGAATGAAATACAAGTTTTTTCAAAGAAGATTTCTATACACTTCACCGTCATTTCTTTTGCCGATTCTTTTGCCGATAGTTCTAATGATTAAACAATGCTCTTGAATCAGATAAATAATTCTATACTCACCAACATCTGATCTAAATAAAATTTCTTTCGTTCCTTTCAATTGTTTCGAATCATGTCTATAGGGTTCTTCAGCTAATAGAAGGATCTGTTTTTTTATCTGCTTTTCCTGTTTTTCTGGCAATTTTTTTAAAAATTTAACTGCATTTTTAGATAGCGAGACAGTATGACGAGACATTTATTTCATAATTTAAATTTTTGTAAAAAATATTCTAGATTGAATCTAAAAATTCCTGGCTTTCTTTCTCTGACAAAAAACCGCTTTGACTGTCCTGTTCAGATCTCAAAACCCAATACAGATCTTCAGCATGCTCCAAACGTTCATACTCTTCGTTAGACAAAAGAACCGCCACTGAACGTCCCTTTTTTTGTATAGAAACAGGCTCTTTTTGTGCAGAATCGAGTAATTGACCAAAATTATTTTTTGCATCGCTAGCCGTAAAAGTTCGCATTTTCAAGCACCTACACTAAAAAAGATTTTTTAAATTTAATATTTATAATTTTTTAATACTACTACTATGGTAATAGTATAGACTATTTAGACAAAATAGCCATATTGGCCAGTTAAATTTTTTTTTCTCACGCTACCGCCACTCGGGTGAATATCACTCATCCCAAGGGGTTTAATTTTTGTTCATGGACAAAACTATAATGAATGGGATTAAATGTCAATCACTTCAGATCTATAAGTCGACCTACGAAGAACGGCGTGTTTATTTTTAGGATTTTTAAGATTCAATTGATTGAACAGAATTAAATTTAATCTTATCTTGATTTTTAAAAACCTTATTTGTTTAATTTATTGATTTTATTAGAATTATTTTCTGGAAATCAATTTTTGATAGCTGAAAATTGACCATCTGGTGGTTGATTTTCAGCCATTGACTGGTCTAAATTTTCTGTCCAGCTCTATTAACCATTAAGTCAATTTTCCTGACATATGGTTTATCCCTGCTGAACTGCACTCCATAATTGTCTGCCATTTGTGGAGTATGGTTTATAAATGCACGTTGGATTATGGTCTTATCTTTTCTTTTAAATATTGATAAAGAAAAGATAAAGTGCTATCTTTTCTTTTTAGACCACATAAACAAAAGATAAATACAGATTAAATAATGAATCAACGACTCGGAACCTATATTACACAAAAAGTAGCTGGCGAGCCCTATAAGGCCTATGTACCTGTACCACTGCCACCAAACCCTTCCATTGATTTGGCCATGCTCTATCCCTACCTTGAAAAAGCCACTGTGGCCTTGGCTGAGCTAAATAGCATTCACAAGTCCATTCCGAATACAGCCCTTTTTATTTACATGTACGTACGGAAAGAAGCCCTACTTTCCAGCCAAATTGAGGGCACTCAAAGCTCTTTTTCAGATCTCATGCTTTTTGAACATGATCAAACACCTGAGGTATCCTTGGAGGATGTGGAAGAGGTATCTAACTATGTAAGGGCCATACAATCTGGGTTAAAACGTTTAAAAGAGGATTTCCCGCTATCGCTTCGGCTTTTGAAGAAAAT
>JBJSZW010000038.1:0-4063 GCA_046090565.1 Gammaproteobacteria bacterium | reverse complement strand
CAACAACTAATGCTACACCCTTTATTTTTTTAAGGAAAGCTTATATCCCCACGGATAAATCCGGGGGCTTTACGCTTGTTTTTGGTAAGGCTTATAATAGGCTTTAGGGCTAACTGTTCTCGCTGGTTTTGAACCAGACTTAAAAGCTGATCCAAGCCGGATCGATTTTCATGATGGCTAAAATAATAGGCCAGGGTATGGCCGTACAGAACCCGTGTTTGCGGTAAAACTTGATGGTTTCGTAAAGCATCCAAAAGATTGATACTGTTTTTAGCGACAGCGTTGACTTTGTTTAAAACTAAAGTGCCTGCAGCTTCTATTTTTTTAACGGATTCTGGGCTCTTGGTTTTAAAATTGGCGAAATAATGCCAGGGGCTATTGCCTTCTGCATTTTGGAGGCAGGGTTCTAGGCCCGCATCCAGCAGATTTTGAACCAGTGCTTCATCCGCTACCCAAGTGGCTGTAACCAAAAGGCCTTGTAGGGCTAGATTTTTTTGGTTCAGTTTCAGGCAGGCTCTAACCAGGGGCTCCCAGGCAATGGGCTTTAAATAATAAATATTCAATACGGCTTTTAAAGCCTCGAAAACTTTTTTGAGATTTTCTGCAGATACTTCTGGGCTTGGGGTTTCAGAAAGGCTTTTAAGGGCTTTGTAATTTTCAACCAGGGGTTTGTAGTGCTCAGATTTTAAGGGGATCTTGGAGACGGCCTCCAGTGCCTGGCTTAAGTTAGCACCCAAGCTTAGGGTTTTAATCGCCAAATTTTCCAGGCCCAAAATCAGGGCCCATTTCAAATAGCCCTGGGCTTTTTCGACTGGAATTTGAGTGTGCATCAAAGTCCAGGAATCTGAATTCAAAGTTTCTAGGCGGGCTATCAGCGCTTCTGTGCGGGCATGGCTGGCTCGCGCCCTGGTTTCTGCTTCTTCTTTTCTTTCTTTGGATGAAGCGCTGGTGTGAGAAGCCGAGGCTCTGGCTTCTGCGCTGGCCTTGGTTTCTTCAGCAGTGCTTTCAGGAGGCCTAGGTTCTGGCCTTGGAGCTTCAGGGCTGCTGGGCCTAGGTTCAGCTGCAGGTGCAGGCCTTGGACTTTCATGTGTGCTCGTGGCTCTGGGGCTTTTGGGTTCCCATGGTTTTTTGGGCGGAAATGGAATAACCGCGTAGAGCATTAAACCCGGATCTGTACTTAAAGCGCTAAAGCTGCCAGCCTCTTCTAAAATATCAATACGTTGAGGGCTGGTGGCCGCTGTATGGGCGGTTTCAGAAGCTGGGCTGGTGTACACGGGGAACAAAGCAGGTGCGCCTTCTGGGCCTGTTTTTTCCAAATGCGAATTTCAAAATTATTTTCCAGGGCAATAAAATCCAGTAAATGATTTTCGCCTGGGCTTTTGAGCCGCAATTGGGGTTCTATGGCCAAGTCTGTTCCGGTTTTTAAGAGCTGCTCTAGGATTTCGAAGCGGGAAACGCCCAAGGCCTGGTAGAAATTATCGCAGCCTAAAGGAGCTTTGTATTCGTAAAATTTTAAGCCATCTTCTGTGGGGGCATAAGCCGCCTCTGGATTGACACAAGAAAAGGGGCTGCGGTATTTTTTAGAACGCAGGGGAACAATAAGGGATTGGGTTTCTTTGACTTGAACAACGCGACGGGATTCCAAAACTTCAGCGCTATTTCTATGGCGAACGGTTCGAACTTTCACTTCAACTCCTAAAAAATTTCATAACTAGATTAAAAACAAGCGATGATTAGAGCATGTAAGAAAAAGGATTGTCAAACATTTAAAATAAAGATGACATAGGTATAAAGTAATCTATAATCTATGACTATACTTTCAAATTCAAGGTGAATAACTTTTTATGCGTCAGCCCTGCGTTTCATCAAAGCTGTTTGCACCCGTATTAATTTTGGATTAGTATTCTAAATTTAGGGATAATCAGATGCTTTCTACATTTTTAAAATCCGGCCTTGTTATGGGGCTTGGGCTAGGGCTTTCTGGCTTGGCCTTAGCTGCTAAAACACCTATTCTTTCAGAAGATCCCAACCTAGAAACCATTAAAAAAAGCATTAGTGCCAAGTTTCCGGAACTCAGCGTGATCCACCTACAAGCTTCGGCTTTGCCTGGTTTTTATGAATTTGAAACCTTAAGCCAGCAAATCCTTTATGTTTCCCAAGATGGTCGCTATATTTTTCAAGGCGATGTCATGGATTTACAACCTTCAAAGCCTGAAAATTTAACTGAAAATAAAAAGAAGACTTTAAGGCTGGCTTCTCTTAAAACCCTAAAAAACGAAGATTTAGTCGTCTTTCCTGCCAAAAATAAAGGCGTGAGGGCCCAAGGTCGCGCTTCTGTCTTTGTCTTTATGGATTTGGATTGTGGTTACTGCCAAAAATTCCATAAGGAAGAACTCACCAAAGCCAATGATTTAGGCCTTGAAGTGCGTTACGTGTCCTTCCCTCGTGCAGGCATTGGCTCGGATTCCTACAACAGGGCCTCTAAAATTTGGTGTGCTGCGGATAAATTAGCGAGTTTCAATGCCCAAGTGAACGGTGAAAATATCATGAACAAACCCCAAAACAAGGCCTGTCAAGCTGATTTAGTGAACCAACATTTTATGTTAGGGCAAAAACTAGGCATTCGGGGCACTCCCTCTATTTTATTGGAGGATGGAACATTGATTCCAGGTTATGTCCCAGCTGATGAACTGTACAAACTTGCAACTGAGCATTTATCTACATCCTAGCTATAATTGATTCATGCATCATTTATTTTTAAAACCAAAAAAAAATACAGGGCCTAAACGCTTAAGAAAAGCCTCGAGCTGGCTTTTATGCTGTATTTTGAGCTGTTTTTTTTATCCTAGTGCTCAGGCAGAATTTCTAGGCCTGCCGGATGAAGATTTGATTATTTATCCCAGTCAATTACTAAAAGATGGACAAAAACAAACCAAGTCTATAATAGGTCTTTTTACAGACATTGACTGCGAATTTTGCCAAGAACAGCACCATGAAATATCCAAACTCAATGCCAAAGGGGTTGAAGTACGGATCATCGCTTTTCCACGCTCTGCCGATGCAAAAACAAAGGCCAGCTGGCTTTATGTTTTTTGTAACGAGAACCCAAAGCTTGCCCTTAATCAAATCATGAGCCACCCAGACAATACGGTATTACCCAAAAATAATCACTGCAGTAATCCCATCAATAAGCACTTGGATCTGGTTAAAAAATATAAAATTCGTGGCACACCAGCCACTATTTTATCTCCTGAAAATATTCATTCTGGTTTTTTAAGTGCCAAAGAAATTTTAAATTTAATCAAGGAGCTTTGATTCGCATGAGAATTCTAATGGCCGATAAAGATTCCCAAGTGCGCTCCCAGCTTTTTAATTATCTGAATGAACTGAAATCTACTGGCTTTAGTCTAGATATTCTAGAAACCCTCTCCGAACGCGAATTATTAAGAATTTGCCAAGCAGAATGTCCTAATCTGATCTTTTTGGATGCAGATACCATTGGCTTAGAAACCATTCGCAGTATTCGCCAATTAGGAGGCAATGCTGTTTTAGTTCCTATTATCTTATTTAAACAAAGCATTGAAACTCAAAAAATCCAAGAAATCATGGATGCAGGCATTGATGATATTTTAGAAAAGCCCTTGCAAAATTCAAAAATTCTGATGAAAATTTATGCCGCCAAACGCCAAAAAACCGTCCAGGAACAAGTTTTTCACATGGCTCATAATTTAGCCATTAGCAATCGGACTTTGGAAAATTTAGTAACGCGTGATGTACTCACAGGCTTTTTAAATGATCACAGTTTTGAAGATGCCCTGGAAAAAGTAGCGCCGGTTAAACGGGCTAAAATACATTCGGGGTGTGTGTTTTCTATGGTTTCTTTGATTAATTTTGAAATATTTTTGATGCAATCATCGCCCTTTAGAGTTCCAAATAGATTGTTAAAATTTTTAAAATAATCCAAATTAATATAGCTTAAAGACAAATCATATTGTTGGCCCTTGGCTTTGAACCATTCTTTTTCCAGGGCATCTTCAAAACTGTGATCATTTAAAAAGCCTGT
>JBJSZW010000037.1:0-28889 GCA_046090565.1 Gammaproteobacteria bacterium | reverse complement strand
TCTTGGAACAACAAAGCCTGGGTGGATGATTATTGGATACAACTTGCACAAATGCTTTTTAAAAAAGAGCCAGAACTTAAAATTTTTCTGACCTTTGGTTCAAAATTAGAGCAAGATCGTGTTTTGTATTTTAAAAAAATCTGCCCTCAATTTGAAATTATAGATAGCGCAGGCCAAGGTCTTGCTGAATTATTACCTGTATTGGCTAGGGCCTGGGGCATTGTGAGTGTCGATTCCGGCCTAGGCCATTTGGGCTTAGCACTTAATACACCTGTTATTGGTATTTATGGGCCCACAAGCCCACTTAAAACTGGTTTTTGGGGTGAAAAAACAGCACTTTGCCAAAGCAGTTTACCCTGCGTGCCCTGCCTCAAAAAAGTCTGTAAAATAGATCCCAGGGCCAAGCACCCACCCTGCATGCAGGCACTGCCACCTAATTTAGTTTTCGATCATATTCTTAAACTCATAGGATAATAGGATAAATAATTAAATTATGATTAATACGATAATGACTGCAACCCAAACTATCCAGACTTATCAAAGTTTTCAATTGTTTCGCAATCAATGCATGAAGGTTTTATTAATCTTAGGGTTTTTGACTTTTCCCTTAAGTACCTTCCTCACAGGCAGTTTAGATATTTTAATTGTTTTATTTTGGTTTATAGATCCTAAATTTTTAGATAAAATACGTCGTCTTAAATCTGAAATTTTTGTGTATCCGCTCTTTGGTTTTATAGGTATTTGTTTGTTTTCTATAACTTATTCTTCAGCGGAATTTCAAGATATTTCACATCAGTTACTGAAAACCAGCCGGCTTTTATTACTCCCCATCATGGCTTCGGAATATTTAGTTCATCAATTTTTTATAAAAAAAACGCCTTTATTAGCTTATAGTTTATTTACCTTAAGCGTTTTAGTGATTACGGTGACCGAAATTTATTCCAATCATGCTTATTTTTTTAAACAATATATTTTTACGAATTTTTTTGTAAGTTTAATTGTTTTTTTAAATTTACACTTATTATGTAATCAGTTCTTTTTGGGGCATCGAAAAAATTATTCGAAATTATTTTTTTTAATGGCACTTACTGTTTATTTGTTGATCTATGCTTTTAACTACAATTTAGGCCGAACAGGGCATGTGTTGGTTGGGATTTTAACTTTGTATTTTATTTGGCAAAGATTCTCTGGCTGGTCCTGGTTTTTAATCAGCTTTCTAGGTTTTATTCTGACCCTAGGTTTGTTTCAAGAAGCCAAATTTTCAAGTTATCGTTTTTTAGAAGCCCAAAATGAATTCATGGAATTTATTTGCCATCAGGACCAAAAAAAAACGCAAGCCGAACTCACCAAAGAAAGCTCAACAGGCCAGCGCTTAAGCTTCTATCAGGGAGGCCTAAATTTGATCCAAGAAAAGCCCTGGCTAGGTCATGGCTTAGGCAGTTTTAAAAAAATTTATAGGGAATACAGCGAGCGTTCTCATACAGCCCCCACGAACAATCCACACAATGAATATTTAAACATTGCTTTACAGACAGGTCTGTTTGGGTTATCCTGCCTCATGCTGTGGGGTTTTGCTCTTTTTAATCCCCCGCAACCCAATATGCAGAATTTACACCATTATTTTTTACAAGGCTTGGTTTTAGCCATGGCCATTGGTTCCTTTTTTAATTCCTGGCTCATGGATTTCAGAAGTGTGCATGCACTATTGTCCCTGGGCAGTTACGCCTTTGCGGCACAAAAAAAGGCTGATTGTTCATGAGCCTGAATCCAGCAAACACTTTAACCATTTCAGTGATTATCACCACCTATAACTGGCCCAAGGCACTTGCATTGGTTCTTCAGTCTCTGTTTGCTCAAACCCTCAAACCTCTTGAAATTCTGATTGCGGACGATGGTTCTTCTGAAGAAACCAGAAACCTGATTCAGGCCATCCAAAAAACAAGTCTCATCCCGATCACTCACCTCTGGCAACCTGACTACGGTTTTCGTGCATCAAGAGCCAGAAACAAAGCCCTCTTACAAGCTCAGGGACATTACATTATTTTTTTAGACGGAGACGTTATCCCCAGGCCGAGTTTTCTAGAACACCAAGTCCATTTGGCCAAACCGGGTTATTTTGTTTCTGGTAACCGTGTTCTTTTAAAACCCGAATTTACCCAAAAAGTTCTGGAACAAAATTTACCCATTTATCTCTGGACTTTTTTTGATTGGTTCAAAGAACGTTATTTGCGCCTAGAGAAAATAACCAATCGCATTTTCCCCCTTTGCCTTTTTCAAAAGCCCCTGAAAACTAAAAACCAACAATGGCAGGGCGCCAAAGGCTGCAATTTGGCCTTTTGGAAAGAAGATCTCTGGAACATCAATGGCTGGGAAGAAGAATTCTCAGGCTGGGGTTATGAAGACTCTGATCTCATCATTCGCTTATTGCGTTCAGGGATCAAAAGATGCGATGTGAAATTTTACATTCCCGTTGTACATCTTTGGCATCCTGAACATGATCGATCACGCGAAATTAAAAACAAGTATTTATTACAACAAGTTTTGAAGACGCCCTATATTCAAGCCAAACAAGGATTATTTTCATGATTGATTTTAGCACTGCAAAAATTTTAGTCATAGGCGATGCGATGCTGGATATTTACTGGCAAGGGCCTACCCAACGCATTTCTCCAGAGGCCCCTGTACCTGTTGTTAATATACAAGAAAAAACAGTCAAACCCGGTGGAGCCGCCAATGTAGCTACGAATTTAGCCAGTTTAGGCGTTGATGTGACTTTGTTTGGGATCCTAGGCCAAGATTCACAGGGCCAAATTCTACAAACCTACCTCAAAGGCTTGAACGTTAAAACTCAGTTCGATATTCAAAATCAAGCCAAAACAATTACCAAAACCAGAATCTTAAGCCGTGATCAACAACTCTTAAGGCTGGATGAAGAAGAAATCTTAAATTTTGATCCCTTTTATTGGGACCCTATTTATGCAGCTATTTTGAAACATGTCGATTTGATCATATTAAGCGATTATAACAAAGGCATGTTAAGCGACCCACAATTTTGGATCCAATCAGCCAAAAAGGCTGGCAAAATGGTTTTGGTTGATCCCAAGAAAAACGATTGGTCTGTTTACCGTGGTGCTGATGCGGTTACCCCCAATCTGGGTGAACTCAGCATGGTTTTAAAACCAGAGGAAGATCCTAAAATTTTACTCAAACGTTATGAACTCAAAAAATTAGTCATTACCAAATCAGAAGCCGGCATTTCTTTGATTGATCAAAAAAACACCTATGATTTTCCGGCCCAAGTACACCAAGTTTCCGATGTCACTGGTGCTGGAGATACCGTGGTAGCAACTTTAGCCGCTTGTTTAGGAATAGGCTTGCCCTGGCCTCAAGCCGTAGAATATGCAAATTTAGCCGGCGGTATTGCTGTTGGAAAATTAGGCGCTGTCAATATTCATCCCCATGAACTCATACAAGCGATTCAGAAAACCAAACACCTCTTCATTAAAAATAGCCCTATTTTTTCTGAAATTGTTTCTGAAGCCGAACTTAAAGTATTAATCCAAACGGCCAAAGACCAAGGTGAAACCATTGTTTTTACCAATGGCTGCTTTGATATTTTACATGCAGGCCATGTGCTGTATCTGAATCAAGCCAAAGCTCTCGGGCAACGCCTGATTGTTGCTGTAAATACCGATGCTTCGATTAAAAGCCTAAAGGGGGATACCAGGCCCATTAACCGCTTGAATGAACGCATGCAGGTTTTGGCCGGCCTTAAGGCTGTTGATTGGGTCATCGCTTTTGATGAAGAAACACCAGAAAATTTAATTCGATCTTTAAACCCAGACATCTTGGTTAAGGGCGGAGATTATTCAGATCTACAAGCACTACCAGGAGCCCAATACCTGTTAAAACAAAACAAGGTTGTTAAAATTTTAGGGCTACAACCAGGATGTTCTACTTCTTTAATAATTAATAAAGTTCTAAATACTCGTGCAGAAACTTTCTAGATTTAATCCAACACTTAATTTTACAGTTTTAATTTCTTGGCTTTTGATTTTACAATTAAGTCTTTTGCTCGATCCTAAAATTTTTCTCTGGCTCAACGGTAGTTTTAGTATTGATTGGCTGAACCCCTTTTGGATCAAACTATTTGGACTTCTAAACCATCGCCTAGAAACCAAACTCAATTTATTACTGGCTGCTGTTTTAAATTTTGTTGGACTCTTTCAATACAGAAAAAACCCGACTGTTTTTAGAAAAATTTCCTGGCAACTCTTATTTTTCTGGATTGGTTTTCAATTATTCTTTACTTTACAGGACTGGTTTTTTAATAGTTATCTGCGTTTGGTTCATTTGTCTCCTTCTTTGGTGATTCAACCAGCCATTAAACTTTCCATTGTTCTACAAAATACCCAAATCAAAGATGCCTCTTATCATTCTTTCCCGAGTGGGCATGCCTTTTCTATGCTCTATTGGGGCTTGTTCAGTGCCTATTTAATGCGCCCTACTTTAGCTAAAATTAGCTTGTTTTTAGCCTTTTTCTTTTCTTTGCCCAGGATTTTCAGTGGCGCACATTGGGTCAGTGATGTGGTTTTTTCTATGTTTTTGGCTTTTTTGTGTTTTTTGATCAGCCGGTATGCCATAGAAAAATATTTAGGCAGAATAAGGCGTTCCCAATAAAATCGGCTCTGAAGATCCAGTTATGGCTCGCAAATCTATTTTTTCCGATTGAATTCTTTTATAAGCTAACAAAGCCATTAAGCTTGCCTCTACCCATTCTGGATCCAAACCCAAATGTGCGGTGGTATACACTTCAGATTTTAATTCTTTGGATATTCGACTGATTAAATCTGTATTATTCACCCCACCACCACAAAAATAAAAATTATATTTGGATAATTTAAAATCCTGAATCAATTGCTTTAATGCCTGAGCCAAGGTCTTAGCGCTCAGTAAAGCAAGCGTCGCTTGTACATCTTCAGGTTTGTAATCACCCAAAGACTCTAACTGAGATTCCAGCCAATGCAGATTAAATATTTCCTTGCCCGTGCTCTTAGGATAAGACTTTTGAAAATAAGGATGTTGTAATAGTTGATTAAGCAATTCCGGAATCACTTTTCCTGATGCAGCCCATTGGCCTTCTGCATCGTATTTTTTATTCAAATGTTTTTCAACCCAGGCATCCAAAAGGCTATTCGCTGGCCCCGTATCAAAACCAATGACTGCTTTTGCAAAATCTGAAGGTAAAAAACTAATATTAGCAATGCCTCCTAAATTAATAATCAAACGATTTTCCACAACGGTTCTAAATAGGGTTTCATGTAAAATAGGGGCCAAAGGTGCTCCCTGCCCACCAGCAGCAATGTCTGGATTTCTAAAATCCGCAATGGTATTAATTTTTGTTTGATAAGCAATGACATTGGGATCGCCAATTTGTAAGGAATAGGGATGCTTCCCCTGTGGCATGTGATAAATCGTTTGGCCATGACTACCTATGGCCCTAATGTCCGTAGCTGAAAGATTGTATTTTCTCAAGGCATCCAAAACTGCTGCTGCAAATAATTTTCCAAATTGAACATGTGTTTCTAATAAATCAGGCAAACAAATCTGCTGGGCATTCAATGTAAAACTAAGGCACTTTTTTCTTAAAAAAAAGCCTATAGGGTAGGTATGCGTATGTAATAATTTAAAATTGGGCAATTCTAAAATCACGATAGACACCGCATCCAAACTGGTTCCAGACATTAATCCTAGATATTTAGACATCATTAATAAGCCTTTTTAAGCCATTTAGACCAAACCATTCCACTAGTATAACCATGTTCCGTGTCTCTCACATAATCATAAAATTTAGCAATCAAATCCAAGCGATCTTTGGTGGCTTGTTTTCTAGATTTTCTATTACTTTTTGTTTTTTTCAAATCTTTATTCCCCAGTTGTCTTTGACGATCCAATATTGAGTCCAAATCATCTTTTCTCGCATTTTTTATTATATCCAATAAGGTTAAAAAAGTTGTTGTTCGGCCTTTACCGGCATGGCAATAAAAATGTATCCATTTGTCTTTTGGTAAATTACGAATTAAATTCACAAAAGCGTCTATTTCAGATTCATCTGGTTCTAAATGATCGCCCACATAAATTCTAGCATAATCCCAATCATTCATGCAAGCCAAGTGCTGGCTGTTTATGATATTTGAAAAAACAATATTTTCGGGCGTCCATTCAATACAATCGGCATTTATTTTTTTTCGTCTAAACACCATGAGCTCATGTTCTTGTTGTAATCTATCAAACAATATTTTTTCTTGTTTTTTAATCGCTTGAATAGATAATTTATTATTAGCTGTATTATCTTGTGAATACAAACTCAGGGATATATCATCCACATAAAATTGTGTTTCTCGCCTTAAATTAATTAAAATCCCCTGCTTGTTTTTTAATTTTTTAAGAATATTAGAAAATTGAAGAACATTGAATTGTGCACTGCCGGAAGCTTTTAAATCATTATCAATTCTAAAATTTCTTGGTAAATCGCCAGCCGTAATCATATCCAATTTCCAAAAGACATCGGATTTATCCAAAGCAAAGGTGCTGGATACAAAAATTAGGCTTATAATAAGAAGTATTATCTTATTTTTTAACTTTTTTAACATAGTTCTATTATAGTCTGGGCAAAAAAAATGTCTAAGTTAATTAACTTAATTTGGTTCTTTATTCGAATCACTGATTTTATCGTGTTCAGTTTGTTTATGTATCTTTTAAGCTTTGCACCAAAAGCTCTGATCAGTAAGACCTATATTAATTTATTCCAGAAATGGTGTCAATGTTTTATCCAAGCTCTAGGCATTGATCTGGCCATTCATCAAAAATTTTTACATGATCTGCCCAAACAGTATATTGTCATTTCTAATCACCCTTCAGCTTTTGAAGACATTGGCATGCCCAGTGCTTTTAAAGCGATTTTTTTGGCCAAATCAGAAGTGCGTACTTGGTTTGTATTAGGACGCATCAGCGAAGCTGCCGGCACTGTCTATGTCAAAAGAGATTCCAAAGAATCCAGAACCCAGGCCATGCTAGGATTAGGACGTTTACTAGAAACAGGTCATAACATAGGCCTTTACCCAGAAGGCGGTTGTAAAGGCAAACGAATTCATCTTCCCTTTTACAGCGGGGCTTTTGAATTGTCTATCAAGTACAATATCCCCATTGTCCCTGTTTTTTTACATTACGAAGCCCAAGACGATTTTGTATGGAAAAACCAAAGCCTTGTAGGCAAAATTTGGGATTTACTCCATGCCAAAAACAAACGTGCCAATTACTATATTCACGACGCCCTTTACCCTGAAAATTTTGAGAACAAAGACGAGCTCATGCAACAAACCCAGGCTCTTTATATTCAATGGCAACAAAATTATTTGTAATTTAAATCACCAACAGGCTGCAGGCGCACGTACACCCGCTTGATTCACGGTTAAATTCACACAAGCTGCAGCATCATTCACTTGGGAATTCACAGCATTTGCTGTAATTACATACAAAGAGGCATTGTTTGTTGTAGAATAAATAATTGCATATCTGCCACCAGAACTAACATTCAAAGTATTGGAAACTGTATTGTACTCAATTGTATTATTCGGGTAACGGCCAAACTGCGTATAAAATCTTTCAACAGCACTTTGCCCTCTTAAAATGGCCTGCATGCCTTCTTGGCGATAAGATCGCAAGGTATAAGCACGAAAAGAAGGCAAAGCAATAGCCGCCATAATTGCAATAATTGCCAGCACGATCATAAGCTCAATCAAACTAAAACCTGAATTATTTTGAAATTTATTTCTTAATTTTGACATATTTCCTTATCTCCCTTCAATATGGGATACCCCATGCTTATTTTTCCATCGTAAATCTTAATACATTTTATTAATTTTAATTCTGTTTGAACCAAATTAAAATGGCCTTTTACAACACTGGGCCTACTATAAAAAACCAAACCCTGTTTTGAAATAGGGGCCACGTGTTCTCCAAAATTCACCACCAATTGGCCTTGTTTTTTATTATAAAAAGGCTCTAGATCTAAATTTTGAGCTAGATTATTTTTAATCTTAAAATCAGCTTGGTTCAAAATATATTTTCTCTGACTAACATAGCTGTATTTGTGAGCCAAAAGCCAGCTCGCCTGAAACTTATCTTTTATAATCAAGGTATCTACTTGGTATTTTAAATAGTTAGCACCAGTAACCCCCAATACAAATAAAATGGCTATTAAACCAATTGTTATTGAAATATTAATCATTTTTTTTATCTTTACCCAACTTATACCTTAGAGCTTTAATGCCTATACCCAAAAGATGCGCTGCCTTTTTTTTATTACCATGGCTCAAAGCCATGGCTTCTTTTATTATTTTTTTCTCGATATTAGAAATGAAATTTTCCAGATTTTCAGAACCAAAATCAAATTTTAAAGACTTTGATTTTTCTTGAAAATTCGGCAATAGGATGCCCCTGGCTGTTATTAAACGCTCTGAGGTTAAAGTAAAGGCTCTTTCTAATATATTTTCTAACTCTCTTACATTCCCTGGAAAACTATATTGTTTTAATAAATCAAGGACAGATTGTTCGATATGTTTGGGTGCCTGAATCGAATATTGTTGATTTAATTTATTTATAATAAATTCACACAAAATTTTCAAATCTTCTTTATGCTCATCTAATGCTGGTGTTTTTATTTCAAGAACATTGATTCTATAAAATAAATCTTTTCTAAATAAATTATCAGAAACCAAACCTTGCAAATCTCTATGCGTTGCACTTAAAAATCTAATATCTATAGGTATTTCTTTTGTAGAACCGATCGAACGCACTGTTTTTTCTTGAATGACCCTTAACAACTTCACTTGCATATCCAAGCTTAAATCGGCTACTTCATCTAAAAATAAAGTCCCTCCATGTGCTGCCTGTAATAAACCGAGATGATCTTGAACTGCTCCGGTGAAACTGCCTTTTTTGT
This sequence comes from Gammaproteobacteria bacterium, assembly GCA_046090565.1. Lineage (GTDB taxonomy): Bacteria > Pseudomonadota > Gammaproteobacteria > UBA6186 > Azoamicaceae > JBJSZW01. Next base: position 19,885 of record JBJSZW010000037.1, on the reverse strand, counting down.
AACCAAAAAATTCACTTTCCATAAGCTCTTTTGGAATAGCACCACAATTAACAGCAATAAAAGGCTGATCATGCCTAGAACCTAAGGCATGAATTAATCGTGCCACCTTTTCTTTGCCCGAACCCGAAGGCCCAGAAATATGAACTGGAGCTTGTGTTTTTGCCATTTTATTGATTTCTAATTTTAGATTTTTCATTATTTGGCTTTCCCCAATCAATACTTCACTGAATTGAACATTAACTTCAATCGTACGCAATGCTTGCCTGATCACAGAATTAAGATGTTCTAAACTCATTGGTTTTGTTAGGAAATCAAAAGCACCCATTTTTAAAGCTTGTATGGCTGTTTCTATACTTCCATAGGCAGTCATAATTAAAATTAAAACCGCGCCATGTTTTTCTTTTATGTATTGAATTAAATCTAAACCAGAACCGTCACCTAATTTTAAATCACTCAAACAAATTGAAAAATTATTATTTAATAAGGCTTCTTTCGCTTCTGCTATAGATTCTACCATTTTAGAACTCAAATTTTGTTTTGATAAATTTAAACTCAAAATTTCCCTTAAATCTTTTTCATCTTCCACAACTAGCAAATCTAATTTGTTTTTTTCAAGCATTTTCATTATTAACACCCAAGGATTTGAACACAATTTGAAAACAAGTATCTGCTCCCTTGTCTTCTAAATATTCTAATTTAGCATCATTAGACCAACACATTTCTCTAGACAAATACAAGCCCAAACCAGTCCCATGCCTATAAGTAGTAAAAAACGGTTCAAATAAGTTTTGTTTATGTTCTTCTTTGATTGTAAAATCATAATTAGTCACTCTTATTTTTAGTACATTTTTATGCATGAATAATTCTAGATCGATTGCTTTTTTAGAACCAATTTCATGATTCGCATGCATGGCATTGTAAAGCAGGTTTATCAAAATCTGTTCTAATTGCTGCCTATCAAAATCAACATAAATTTCTTGAATTTGATTTCTAAAGTTAATTTGATCTGTGAAATCTTTGTTTGATTTTTTGAAATTGCTTACAAATAAATCCAACCAAGATTTTAATTCAAAACGCTCTATATTATTTGGATTTGATCTAGACAGAGATAAAATGCTGCTAATTATTTTTTCAATTCGATTGGCATTGTTTTCTGTAATTTCAAGTAATCTTCCTTGAGTTTTTGGATTGCTTTCAGATTTAAACAACTGCAGAGATTGCACAATAGCGCTTAATGGATTTCTAATTTCATGAGCAATCGATGCAGTGAGCCGACCTAAAGCCGCTAATTTTAACTGTTGTGCTTTTTTTAAAGTTTCTTTTTGCTCTTCAATTCTTACTAAATAGTGTTCAGGCAAGTTTGATATTTCCTCAACATAAATTAATAGATTTTCTTTTTGAAATCTAAATTTTTTCAGATTTAATTCTGATTTAATTTGATTTAGAATCTCTGATTTTAAATCCAAAAAACTTTTGGCAGAATAATTAAACAAATCAATTTCTTGCCCATGCAATACTAAAATAGGATAAGGGATTTGTTCAATAACTAAAGAATTAATTATTTGTTTTAATTTTATTTTATAATCAGCTAAATTAAGATATTTGCTCCGTTGATTAAAAGCAAAAGCTGTTAAAAAAAATGCAATCCCCAGCAAGCCTGTGTACATGTAAAAATCATTAGAATTATTATTTAACTGTTGCTTAATAGCATAAGCAATCACACCCAAGCTAGCCAAAGCAGACAATACCCAAGTAGACATCCCAGGTAATAAAACCCCCGCTGCTGCAATATTAAAAATCAATAAAAGACCCAAACCCTGCTGTAAACCATTTTCAGTCGCATATAAAAAACCAATTAGAAAAAAGACATCCATAAAAATACTGATCAAACTAAAATTTCTATAGTCAACCCAACGCAAGAGTGTTATCACAATGAAAACGAGCGAAACACTTGTATAAGTCACTAAAACGTATTGCAAAATTCTAGGAGAAAAGGCATTTGTAAAAACCAAACCAAGCTGAAAATCAAAAAGTTGAACCAACCAAACCAAGACCACTAGAATAAAACGATAGAATTGATAAATTTGAAGGCCAGTCCAATTACCATAATCTAAGTTAATTGACTTAATTGCCGAGGACTCCACCTCAATAGGGGCTAACATTAGCGAAAATTGCCTTCCTTAGATACAATAGATTAGAATGCTGAAGAATGCTGTTTTAGCAATTTCATAATACAGAGAAATTTATCTGGAGTCGAATATCTTATGGAAGTTAAATTACTAAGATTACTAGGATTATGGGCCCTGGCCCTATTTAGCTTTAGTCTTCTTGGCTGCGCTAGCCACAGGGCCACAAAAGCTACCGAAGCCAATGAATTAGAGCTCAAGCGCCAAGAAGAGAATCAACTTCAAAATGAGCGTCGAGAAGCCATTGAACGCGAACAATTCCTCATGTGGGAAGAAATGCGAAAATAATTTCAGAATCACAAAAGACATACAAAAAAAGATATCCAATTATAAAATAAAAACTTTAGGTGAAACCATGACAGATGCTTTTAAAATCAAGGCGCGCAGCCATTATTGCGGCGAACTCTCCAATATTCAAGCCGGTCAAAACATTCAAGTCTGTGGCTGGGTGCATTACCGCAGAGATCATGGCGGTATCCTTTTTATTGAAATTCGGGACCGAACAGGAACCTTGCAAGTGGTTTTTAACCCAGAACAAACCCAGACTTTTGCCATTGCAGAAAGCTTAAGAAAAGAATTTGTTGTTCAAATACAAGGCCTTCTCCAAGCCCGCCCCCAGGGCGCTGAAAATGCCCACAATAAGACTGGTGCCGTAGAGCTCATTGCTTCCCATATTCAAATTTTATCAAAAGTGGATCAATTACCCTTTTATCCCGATGAGCACCAAAACTACAGCGAAGAATTAAGACTTAAGTATCGCCATTTGGATTTAAGACGATCCGAAATGCAAACCAAGTTTCAAACCAGGGCCTTAATTACGAGAACCTTAAGAAATTTTCTGGATGCCCAGGGCTTTTTAGACATTGAAACGCCAATTCTGACCAAAGCTACCCCCGAGGGGGCCAGAGATTATTTAGTCCCCAGCCGAGTACACCGCGGGGAATTCTTTGCCCTGCCTCAATCTCCCCAGTTGTTCAAACAGCTTTTAATGATGGCAGGCTTTGATCGCTACTATCAAATTGCACGCTGTTTCCGGGATGAAGATTTACGTTCCGATCGCCAACCTGAATTCACGCAGATTGATAGTGAAACCTCTTTCTTTAATCAGGCTGAAATCATGTCTTTCATCGAAGGCATGATTAAAAATCTGTTTGAAACGACCCTGGATCTTAAAATACCCCAAGCTTTTCCACTCATGGCCTATGAAGAAGCCATTCGCCGCTTTGGCATAGACCGCCCTGATTTACGCAATCCCCTCGAATTTGTAGATATTGCAGAATTGTTCATCGACAGCGATTTCCAAGTTTTTGCAAACGCTGCAAAAACACCCCGTTCTAGAGTTGTTGCTTTAAAAGCGCCTCAAGCTGCTGAACAATTCAGCCGTAAAGAAATCGACAATTACACTCAGTTTGTGGGCCAATACGGAGCAAAAGGCCTAGCGTATATTAAAGTGATTGATCCCAAACTGGGCCGAGAGGGCCTGCAATCCCCCATCTTGAAATTTTTTAAAGACGAAGCCATTGATGCCCTTTTAAAGGCCACACAAGCCCAAGCACAAGACATGATTTTCTTTGGCGCAGGCCCAAGCAGTATGGTGAATGAGTCTATGGCCGCTTTAAGACAAAAACTAGGGCAGGATCTAAAGCTTTTAAAATCTTCTTGGGAATTTGTATGGATCACAGACTTCCCCATGTTCGAAAAAGACAGCTCCAACACCCGTTGGCAAGCCGTACACCACCCCTTTACCGCTCCAAAAGCAAATTTGGAAGAACTTAAAAACACTGATCCTGGGCAAATTTTAGCCCAAGCCTATGATTTGGTTTTAAATGGCACCGAATTGGGCGGAGGCTCTGTGCGAATCAATAATCCTGAAATGCAAAGCCTGGTTTTTGAAATTATTGGCTTAAAAGCAGATGAAGCTCAAGAAAAATTTGGTTTTCTTTTAGATGCTCTCAAACATGGCTGCCCCCCTCATGGTGGCGTTGCTTTTGGTTTGGATCGCCTCGCCATGCATATCACAGCTTCTAGCTCAATACGAGATGTTATTGCCTTCCCCAAAACCCAAAGCACGAATTGTCCTCTGACGGGTGCGCCCAGTATCGTTGCCTGGGAACAATTGAAAGAGCTTGGCATCAAAACAGAAAGCCTTCCGCAAAAAACAGTTACATCAGGAGCCTAAATTCATGGCCGGACACAGTAAATGGGCGAATATTAAACATCAAAAAGCGAAACAAGATGCTAAGAAAGGCAAGGTCTTTACAAAGCTGATCCGTGAAATCACTGTCGCTGCTAAACAAAGCGGGGAGCCTAATGCGAATCCCAGGCTTCGAGCGGCTATGGACAAGGCCTTAAGCTTTAACATGACCCGAGACACGATTGATAAAGCCATCAAACGTGGCGTAGGGGGTTTAGAAGATCAAGACCTCGAGGAAATTCGTTACGAGGGCTATGGACCCAGTGGTGTAGCCATTATTGTTGATTGTATGACCAATAATAGAAAACGTACGGTTTCAGAAGTTCGGCATTTGTTTACAAAATTCGGCGGAAACTTAGGCACTGATGGATCTGTTGCTTATTTGTTCAGCCAAGCAGGCCTGATCATTTGCCCGAACACAGCCAATGAAAATATTATCATGGAAATGGCCTTAGAATTTGAGGCCGAAGATGTAAACCAAGCTGACTCAGCCAATGGTGGCCAATTTGAAATTAAGACCACAGCCAGTCAATTTAACCCCCTAAAGCAGGCTTTAGAAACAGCCAAACAACCCATTGAACATGCAGAACTCACCTGGTTGGCCAGCACCCAAGTACCTATTAGCCAGGGCGATACGGCTGAAAAATTAATGAAACTCATCGATGGCTTAGAAGATCTGGACGATGTCCAAGCCGTCTATTCCAATGCCGAATTTGACGAAAGCTGCTTTACCTAAATGAAGATACAGCAAGAAGGCTGTATCTTAGGGGTAGACCCTGGTTCTAGAATCACAGGATTTGGACTCATCCAATATTCAGGGAGGCAATTTCAATACCTGGCCAGCGGCTGCATTGAGCTTAAAAATTATGGCTGGCCAGAGCGTTTAAAAATCATTCACGATGGCATTAGCCTCCTTTTAGAAAAATACAACCCCAACATGGCGGCCATTGAAAGAATCTTTGTTTATAAAAATCCCCAAACGGCTATTAAACTGGGCCAGGCCAGGGGAGCCGCCCTAGCCGCCATTGCCGCTAAAAATTTAAACCTTGCAGAGTATGCACCAAGACAGATTAAACAAGCCTTGGTCGGCTTTGGGGGCGCTTCTAAAGAACAAATTCAACACAGCATCAAGGCCTTGCTCAAATTATCCAAATTACCACCCAGCGATGCTGCAGATGCTTTGGCTATCGCAATTTGCCACCTAAATAGAACTGTAACCGTTCAGCCGGGTAGTAACTGTTCACCTGTAGGGGCTGGTCTCCGTGTCAGCCCTATATAATAAAACCTTCTTGAAAATCAAATTTTGTATAGCATTTTACTTTGGGCCGGCACAGAGACCGGCCCCTACAAATTTCAGGTATTTAAAAAGAGACTAGACTGAACGGTTACATAGAACTTGTTGTTATCATCCTAATTTTGGGCACAGCGCTCTAAAAAATCCTGAATAGCCTTCAAATCCGTTTGCCCCAGGGATTTTTCCCAAGTTTTGCTTCTAGGCTTATAGCACAACATACTGGGTGGGCCAAAAATTCCTAAAGATTTTACGAGTTCTTTTTTTGTTGCATTGTTATTTTCAGACAAATCTAATTTAAGCAACAAAGCCTTAGAAAAAATAGGTTCTAAAATGGGATTCGGCTTTTCTAAATTTTTTTCCAAAACCAAGCAATTAGCGCACCAGTTGGCTGAAACTTTCATGACAATTGCTTGGTTTTTGGCTGCTGCTTCTGTTTCTAATCGATTTAATTCAGCCATACTATTTAAGCTTTTCCAAGGATATTTGCTGTTTGGCATTTGATCTTCTGATTCAGTAGCTATGCCTAATTTTGAACCTAGGGCTTTTAGGTTTAAGTGGCTTAAAAGCCAAACACTTAATAAAAGCAATAAAAAGCCAATGAAATACTTCACTTTAATCATCCAAGCGCCTGTTTTGGGTAATAATTTAGTGCCCAGGGCTGCAAAGGCCAACAAAGGCAAACCCAAGCCAATGGCCATAAAAAATAAGCTGGCCGATCCCAGCCAAATATGTCCTGTTTGAGAAATATAGGCCAAAGCCCCTACTAAAACGGGCGTTACGCAGGGCGAGGCGATAAAGGCAGAAAAGGCTCCTTGCCCTGCTGCATTTAAAGTCGCATTATTTGGTTTTGGAAAATTAATTTTGGCGATTTTTGACCTTATTTTTGAGTTTATTTTTTTTGTTTTCTGGGACAAGAAATTAAACCTAAAACTAAATTGTATCAAATCAAACTGTTGTAAAGCACAAATTATAACCAATATAGCCGCGGGAATAATAATTTCAGGTTTTTGAATGCTTAATTGCAAACTAAAACCAAGCTTTGCTGTTATATAACCCATCAAAGCATAGCAAAAAGCCATGCTAAGCACATAAACTAAAACCAAACGCAAAGTATGGGCCTTACTCAAGCCCTTGTCTTGGCTGGTGATAATATTGGCCACAATCGGAATCATGGGTAAAACACAGGGCGTGAAGGCCAATAATATGCCTAAGCCCATGAAAGTAATAATAATTATAAAAAAATTGCGTTCTGCCAAAATAGTCTGGACATCTAGATTTTTATCTAAATTTTTCTGAGATGGACTAGATAAATTGGTTTGATTGGCTTGATTAACTTGGACAGTCTCTGAATTTGGATAGAGTGCCTGAATCACTGGCGCCAAACAAAGCCCCGTTTTTTCGCAACCCTGGTATTTTATTTGGATTTGTTTCCAATTGGGGTAAATAGCCTGTAATTTGGATTTTTGGATTTCTAAGTTAAATTGGGTTTCGGCTTTTTTAGGTAAAATTTCCTGACCAAAATTTAAATTCAATTTTTGGCCCTGTGGATCCAAAAATTGAATTTTCTGGGGATAAAAAACAATGCCTTCCTGAATTTGCCATTGTAAGGCCAAAGATTCTTTTTTTTCTTGGATCAAGAGCTGAAATGCTGGTATTTCCAAATCTGGTTCAAAGGGAGGATCGGACCAAGCAAAAGCGCAGTGCATCAAAGCCCAAAAGGCTAAACAGAAAAAAGTCCGGCTTGTTTGTTTTGTTTGTCTTATTTTTTTAGAGGTTCTAAAGAAGTGCATGTGTATATCCATTTTAAATAGGCCTCAGCCCCTGCGTGTACATCAAAAACTAGTATTTCGGGACATTCATAGGGATGGTGCTTCTGAATCAAGGCTTCTAATGCCAGGTATTTCGAAGTTTGGGTTTTCATGAACAGCAAGAACTCTTGACTCACATCAATACTCCCCTTCCAGATATAATGCGATTCTACCCCAGGCAAGATATTAATACAAGCCGCCAAGGAGGCTTCTGGCTGATCTGGCCGTAATATTAAGTTGATCAACTTAATTGCAACTTCTCGGGACGGGACGGAACAAAGAACCATGCAAAACCGCGTTTCAGAATCTATAGGGCAATTTAAATCAGAAATCATTTTTTTATTTTAAGCGATCCTCTTGAGTTTGGCGAAGCTATCCCTATATAGCTATTAAACTGTTATAACGTTACACATAGGAGCAATTAACATGAATATTCGTCCTTTGCATGATCGTGTGATCATCAAAAAAATCGAAGAACGTACCACAGCCAGTGGCATCGTTATCCCTGATACCGCCGGAGAAAAACCACAAAGAGGCAAGATTGTTGCTGCGGGTCCTGGTAAAACTTATGACAATGGAACCGTTAGAAACCTCGATGTTAAAGTTGGTGACGAAGTGATTTTTGGTAAATATTCCGGCACAGAAGTCAAAGTTTCCGGAGAAGATTACCTCGTTATGCGTGAAGAAGACATCATGGGGATTGTAACTGCATAAGTTTAAAATCCCATATCAATCTTTTATTTTCAATTAATTAAATATATTTAGGAGTCTATCCATGACTGCATTAGACGTTAAATTTTCTACCGATGCCAGAACCCCCATGCTAGAAGGCATCATTCTTTTGGGTAAGGCTGTTGGTAGTACCTTAGGCCCACGCGGACGCAACGTAACCATCGAAAATTCCTTCGGCCCTCCAACCATTACCAAAGATGGCGTGACTGTTGCCAAAAAATTCGAACTCAAAGACAAATTGGCCAATTTAGGTGTTCAATTAGTTAAAGAAGTTGCCTCCAAGACCGCGGATGAAGCCGGTGATGGAACAACCACTGCAACCGTATTGGCTCAATCCATTGCTGTAGAGGGCAACAAAGCCATTGCAGCTGGTATGGACCCCATGAGTGTTAAACGTGGAATTGATAAAGCCGTTGCAGCTGCCATCAGCAATTTAACTGAAAAATTAGCCATGCCCTGCAAAGACAACAAAACCATTGCTCAAGTAGGTACTATTTCCGCTAATTCTGATGAATCCATCGGAAACATCATTGCAGAAGCCATGAATAAAGTTGGCAAAGAAGGCGTCATCACTGTTGAAGACGGTAACAGCCTTGAAGACGAACTCAAAGTCGTTGAAGGGATGCAGTTCGACAGAGGCTATATCTCTCCTTATTTCGTGAACAATCAACAAAGCATGACCTGCGAATTGGACAACCCTTACATTCTTTTAGTCGATAAGAAAATTTCCAACATTCGTGAATTGCTACCCACCTTGGAAGCTGTTGCAAAATCTGGCAGACCTTTATTCATCATCGCAGAAGATGTTGAAGGCGAAGCTTTGGCTACTTTGGTTGTCAATACCATTCGTGGCATCTTGAAAGTATGCGCTGTTAAGGCCCCTGGTTTTGGCGATCGTCGCAAAGCCATGTTACAAGACATTGCTATTTTAACACATGCCAAAGTGATTTCTGATGAAGTTGGCCTGACTTTGGAAAGCACCAAGGTGGAAGATTTGGGCGTCGCTAAACGTGTGGCTATCACCAAAGACACCACCACCATTATCGATGGTTCTGGCAAACGTACAGACATCGAAGCTCGCGTTGCACAATTGCGCCAACAAGTAGAAGAAACTACTTCCGATTATGATCGTGAAAAATTACAAGAACGTATCGCCAAACTATCCGGCGGCGTGGCAGTAATCAAAGTCGGAGCAGCTTCCGAAGTAGCCATGAAAGAGAAAAAAGCCCGTGTTGAAGATGCCCTACATGCTACACGTGCAGCAGTTGAAGAAGGCATTGTTCCTGGCGGCGGTGTTGCTTTGATTCGTTGCATCGATGCCGTTAGCAAAGTCAAAGGTGACAATGCTGATCAAAACCATGGTATTGCCATTGTTCTGAAATCTTTGGAAGCACCTTTGCGTCAAATAGTAGCCAATGCCGGTTATGAGCCTTCTGTTGTTGCTGAGAAAGTAAAATCTGAGGCAGGTAACTTTGGTTACAATGCTGCGACCGGTGAATACGGCGACATGGTTAAATTTGGCGTTCTAGATCCAGCCAAAGTCACTCGAGTCGCTTTACAACAAGCTGCCTCTATTGCTGGTTTGTTGATCACCACAGAATGCGCCCTAATCGAACAGCCTAAAGATGAAAAAGGCGGTATGGGTGGCCATGGAGACATGGGTGGTATGGGTGGTATGGGCGGTATGATGTAAATCATTGCCTGTTATTATGCCTTGTTTAATTAATGACTAATTAGACAATCACGAAAAACCCCGCAAATACTAGATTAGAATTTGCGGGGTTTTTATTTGTATTTTTTCTATAACTATACACTGTATCGCATTCTCGTTCCATGATTTAAAGACAACATTATTTCTTGAGGCGATAATTCTTTGGGAAATAAACAACCTGAAATATAGGCTTTATTAATACTGGCACCATTTAGATTTGCTGTTGAAAAATCGATCCCTCTTAAATCTGCCTGTCTAAAATAACTATTTTGAAAATCTAAACCACTGGCATCAATTTCTTTTAAATCCAAACCTCTAAAATCGCAGCCTGAAAGATCACAAATCTCCCCTGTTTGTCTGCGTTTATTGAATTCTTGAATATTGCCTGTTCTTATTAATTGATACAAAGGTTCTGTACTAATTTTTGGCTTCTGAGATGTCATTGTCCTTTATCCTATATTATATGCTTTCTCTTTTAAAATTTAACATAATTATTAATGATTTGATTAATCAGTTTTTGATCCTGCAATTTTTTTAATTCCGAATTAAATTGATCGACATATTTTTGTTGTACAGCACTTTTACTAAACATAATAAATATTGGATTATCATTTATTAAAAAAGGATATCGAGTTAAATTTAGTTTTGAAGAATCATAATTAAAGCCTTCATTCAAATAGGTACTCACTGCAACGGGATCATCTAAAAAGCCATCTATTTTATCCAAAATAATATTTTCTAAATTTTGTTCAGGGACCATTACTGAAACTAGTCTTTCTTGGAATCCAGGAATCTCAGCCAATTTATTATAGACCTCCCCATAATTAAATCCCTGAACAACCCCTAACCTAAAAGATGTACCTATAATATCTTTTAATCCTTTTAAATTAAATGTTTCTAAAGTTTCTTTTTTCGTAAACAGATACAACTGCTCACGTCTATAAGGTTCGCTAAAATAGGCATAGTCCTCTCGTTCAGGAAGCCTAGAGGCAGATGCAGCCAAATCTATTTTACCTATTTGTAATTGTTTTAAATGCTTACTCCAAGGTGTTTTTATAAACACATATTTACAACCCATTTCTTGCAAAACCCTTGCCACAATTTCAACATCTATTCCAGTTAATTTTCTCGTATTTTTATCTTGAATTTCAAAGAGATAAGGTTTCCAGGTTTCCCAACCCATACTGAATTCTTTGTCACAAGAGGCGTAAGAGGTCATCGAAAAAGAGATTAAAAGCAGCCCTATAAAGAGTCTCAATATTAATTGTAAAGACCTATGCATGATTATCGTAGCACCCTTATCAAGTTCAAATAGCCTACATTTATAGAGTATGGACCTGAAAAAACATTTTACAAACTTAAAAGAATTCATAGAATTTCTAAATAATTCTATCAGCAAACGTCTGTTGACTTTGGTCTTTTCTTTTTACATTCTCGTGACGATTACCGTCACCCTGTTACATATGTTCTTAGAATACCAAGACGCATCCGATCGAATCAAACAAGAATTAGTACGTTTTGAATCTATCGTAAAGGGAGACCTGATAGAGGCCATCTGGAATTACGATGTGGATCAAGTCAATAAAATTATAGAAGGTGTTATCAACAGCGAAGTGATCATTGGCGCGGATACTTATACCTCTTTGGGAGAATCTTTGAACTGGAAAGTGGGCATCGTCAAAGAAAAAAACGAAGAAATAGTAAAATTTTATGGAGGTAAAATAATCGAAGAAAATTTAAAAATAAAAATTATAAAGCATGAGTTTGAACTTTTTTATAAAAATGCCCAAGGCAATGAATTCAAAATAGGTGAGGCTTCTTTTTATTCTAGTGGCGATCGTGTTTTAGCAAGTGTTAAAAGCAGTTTTTTTATCATTATTATTAATGCGCTCATTAAAACAACAGCTTTATTGATCTTTTTCTTATGGATAGGATATTATTATCTTACCCTGCCTTTATTTGCGATCACAAAGGCTACTAAAAATATTTCAAATGGTATTTGGTTGGGAAATAAAATTATATTGGAAAATCGTAATTTAGAAGGTACTGAAATTGAAACTTTAGCCAACTCCTTTAATTTGATGATCGACAACCTCACTCAAACAACAAAAGCCTTACTACAAACTCAGCATCGTTTATCCGGAGTCATTGATTCAATGCCTTCGGCCTTAATTTGTGTAGATGCTTTTGGATTTGTTACGGAATGGAATCAAAAATCATCACAATTGTTAGGAAAAAATCATGATGAAATCATAGGAAAAAATATAAACCAAGAACTTTCTATTCACTCTCGATGGTGGAATTTAACAGATCAAGCTATTTTAGATAAAACAATCAAAAAATTAAGCAAAGAAACGAAAAAAATTAATAATGAAATAAAATATTTTGATATTTTAGTTTACCCTGTTTTAACCAGTGATTATTTGGGTTCTGTGATCCGAATTGACGATATTACGAATAAAATTAAACTTGAAGAAATTATGACTCAAACTGAGAAAATGGCCTCTGTAGGCGGTTTAGCGGCCGGTGTCGCACATGAAATTAATAATCCATTGGGTGCTATTTTACAGGGCGCTCAAAACGTCATTCGTCGAGTCGAGCCTTCCGTGCCTGCCAACCAAAAAGTTGCCGAAGAACTTGGCATCAGTATGGAAACTATTAAAGAATACATGGAAAAAAGACAAATTTTTCATTTCTTAAATGGAATCCGACAATCAGGAGAACGGGCCTCTCACATTGTGTCAAATTTACTTCAATTTAGTCGACGAACCAATAATACTAAAACCAGTTGTAACATCATAGAAATTATTGAACGCTCTATTGAACTGGCCAGTGCTGATTATGATTTAAGAAAACAAACTGACTTCAAGCGAATTAAAGTCAAAAGAAATTATCAAGAAAATTTACCACACGCCTATATTTGTATGACTGAAATAGAGCAGGTTTTAATTAATTTACTTAAAAATGCTGCTCAAGCCATGCGGCAACAAAGTGGAGAACAAATTATTGAGGTTTCTGTTTCTACAACAGAGACTTCTTATTTACAACTAGAAATTTCAGACAATGGCCCAGGCATGCCAGATGAAGTTAAAAAAAGGATTTTCGAGCCCTTCTTTACTACAAAACCGATGGGCGAAGGAACCGGACTGGGTTTATCTGTATCCTACGGGATTGTTGTTGATAATCATAAAGGTTCTTTTTTGGTAGACAGTCAGGTTGGCCTTGGAACTAAATTTACAATCACGCTTCCAAACAGCCAAACGATCGCAGAATTATCTGCCAATGAAGCCTTGAAACAGTCTCTAGATTTTAAACAATGAATTATTCTTCAATTCGTGAAAAATTATCTTTTATTAATCAATCGATTAGCAAAAAACTTTTGACTGTTGTTTTTTCTATTTATATGCTAGTGACTTTGTCTGTCACTTTACTTCATATGTTTTTACAATACAAAGAAACCTCTTATGAAGTGAAGCAGGAATTGATTCGATTCGAATCGATCGTTAAATCCGGATTAGTTGAAGCTATTTGGAATTACGACCTTGAACAAGTTAATAAAATTTTAAATGGCATCACAAAAAGTGAAACAATTATAGGAACAGATGCCCATGTTTCATTACTAGGCACATCTTTGACTTGGCAAATAGGGGTTGTTGAAAATAAAAAAGGTGAAGTCATCGAAGTGACCGAGAAACAACCATCAAAAAAAATAGTCGGCATGCGCTTAATTAAGCACCGATTTAATCTTAATTATACCAATTTAATAGGTAAGAATTACAATATAGGTCAGGCAACTTTTTATTCAAATAATGCGATTATTTTAAACAAAGTCAAGCAAAGTTTTGCTTTAATTATTATTAATGCAATCATTAAAACTTTAGCTTTATGGACTTTTTTTCTTTGGATTGGCTACAAATATTTAAGCACTCCTCTTTTCGAAATCACAAAATCCACACAAAAAGCAGCCCAGGGACTAATCAAACAAAGCAAACTAGAAATCAATCTTAAGATATTAAAAAACACAGAACTCGAAGTTCTAACCCAATCTTTCAATAAAATGATTGAGCATTTAGACTACGCCAGTTCTCAATTACTACAAACTCAAAATAAATTATTTAGCATCATAGATGTTATTCCTTCTGGTTTAATTTGTATTAATTCTTTAGGTTATATTTCAGAATGGAATGATAAAGCCGAGGATTTTTTAAAAATTAAACGCATAGACATTGTAAATAAAAACACTTTCGAATCACTGCCTCAATATAAAACATGGTGGGATTTGGCGGACAGAGCTATTTTAGAAAATAAAACACAAAAAATAATGAAAGAGATGACTTATATTAAAAAAGAATTGAAAATTTTTGATGTCACTGTTTATCCTGTATTAACAAGTGATTATATCGGATCTGTTATCAGAATTGATGATATCACAGAAAAATCTAAGTTAGAAGAACTTATGGCTCAAACTGAAAAAATGGCTTCTATAGGAGGTTTGGCTGCTGGCGTAGCGCATGAAATCAATAATCCACTGTGTGCTATTTTACAAGGCGCTCAAAATATTATTCGAAGAGTTGACCCTCTTTTAGAATCGAATCAAAAAGTAGCTCAAAGCATTGGCGGCGACATGAATTTAATTTATGAATACATAAAAAAAAGAAACTTATTTGATTTTTTAAATGGTATTCGAGAATCCGGGGAAAGAGCTTCTCAAATTGTTGCCAGCTTACTTAATTTTAGAAAAAAATCAACTCATTCTAAAACAGAAACATCTATTGTCTTGGTGATAGAAGATTCTCTTAAATTAGTTGAAAATGATTACGGACTCAAAAGAGAGTTCGATTTCAAAAAAATAGAAATTTTAAGAAATTATGAAGAAAATATTCCTGTTGTTTCTATTTGCGCACCAGAAATACAGCAGGTTTTAATTAATTTATTTAAAAACGCAGCTCAAGCAATGTTCGAAAATCAAGACGCAAAACACCAATTAAAAATCTCGGTCTTATATATCAAATCAGATTCTAGTCAAAATAAAGATTTTGTTAAAATCTCGGTTCAAGACAATGGGCCGGGCATTTCAGAGGAAATTAAAAAAAGAGTTTTTGAACCTTTTTTTACAACCAAACCTATTGGCCAAGGCACTGGATTAGGACTATCTCTTTCTTATAAAATAGTTGTTGAAAATCACAAAGGCTCTTTTTTAATGGAAAGCAAAATAGGATTGGGAACTACTTTCATTATTACTTTGCCTATTAAATGATTTTTAATTAATAGCATTAACCAAATAAGACATCGCGCTCACAGAGGCTGTTTCTGCTTTTAAAACATGGGGCTTTAATAAAACCAATTGATATTTTATACCCAAATTTTCAAAATCTACCCAATCTTGATCTGAAAATCCACCTTCAGGACCTGTAAATAAGTTAATTCTATCACTAGAAAGCTTTACATTTTTTATTTCTTTTAAGCATTTTCCATTCAAATGATGCAATACAATATTTAGATCATTTTTAAAATCATCTTTAAATTCTAGATTTTTTATTTTTTCTGGCCTATAAATTTTTGGTACTGTATTTCGATTGCATTGTTCTGCCGCTCGAATGATTATTTTCTGCCAATGCTCTAGTTTTTTTGAGAAATCCTGATTGATTTTTACATCCGTGTATTCTGTAAAAACAGGATGAATTTCAAAAACCCCTAATTCTGTTGCTTTTTGAATCAACCAATCAAATGGATCCGGCTTAATTAATGCTGGATAAAGATTTATTTTTAATTCAAATATAGAGGACCTCTGCAATTTTTTCTCAAGCTTAATTTTTACTATTTTTTTATCAAGCTCTAAAATAAAACCTGAATAATCATAATGATCAATGGCATTGAATAAAATAACCGGATCAGATTTTGTTTTTCTCAAAACTGTTCGAATATGGTGACTGATTGTTTGGTTTAAGATAACCTCTTGGCCTACATCAAGCTCTATAGGCGTATAAATTCTAGGTGTATGCATTTTATTTCTTGTTAATATCTATAATGATCTGACTTATAGGGCCCCACAATTGGGGTGCTCAGGTATTTCGCCTGTTCAGGGCTTAAGAGACTTAGTTTATGCCCTAATTTCTCTAAATGCAATCGAGCCACTTCTTCGTCCAATCTTTTAGGCAAACGATACACTTGATTTTGATAGATTTGAGGATCATTGCGATTTTTCCAGAGTTCTAGTTGGGCTAACACTTGATTGGTAAAAGACATGGACATCACAAAACTAGGGTGTCCAGAAGCACAGCCTAAATTAACCAAACGTCCCTCTGCTAATAAAATAATTTTTTTTTGGTTGGGCAATTGAATCTCGTGAACCTGAGGTTTAATCATTTTCCAAGGGTATTTTCGAAGTTCTTGTACTTCAATTTCTGAATCAAAATGGCCAATATTACATAAAATCGCATGGTTTTTCATTTGCATACAATGCGCTTCGGTAATCACAGAAATATTCCCTGTCGCTGTTACAAAAATATCGGCCTGGCTTGCGGCTTCGTCCATTCTAACTACTCTTAAACCTTCCATCGCCGCCTGTAGTGCACAAATGGGATCAATCTCTGTCACCCAAACCTGGGCACCTAAACTTTTTAAAGCTGCAGCACAACCCTTACCCACATCGCCATAACCGGCAACCAGTGCAATTTTCCCTGCTATCATTAAATCTGTTGCCCTTTTTATGCCATCAATTAAGGATTCTCGACAACCATAAAGATTATCAAACTTAGATTTTGTTACAGAATTATTGATATTAATTGCTGGAATTTTTAATTTCTTTTCTTTAGCCAAAGTTTCTAAACGATGCACTCCCGTGGTGGTTTCTTCAGAAACACCGACAATATTTTTAAGTAAATCCGGGTGTTTTTCGTGCATATAAATAGTCAGATCACTGCCATCATCCAATAATAAATTCGGACGCCAATTCGAATGACCTGTGATACTTTTTTCAATACAATCCCAATATTCACCTTCTGTTTGCCCTTTCCAAGCAAACACAGGGATCCCTTTCGCTGCCAAAGCAGCGGCGGCATGATCTTGGGTTGAAAAAATATTGCAAGAAGACCAACGCACTTCAGCCCCTAATTGGATTAGAGTTTCTATTAGTACAGCCGTCTGAACTGTTATATGCAAACAGCCGGTAATTCTTGCCCCCTTTAACGGGGCTTGATTGTGATAACGCGCCTGTAAATTTATCAAGCCTGGCATTTCCTGATAAGCCAAAGCGATGGCCTGCGATCCTGCTTCAGCCAATTCAATATCTTTAACTTTATAATCAACCATGTTTTAAGGCCTCAACTTTGTCTAATTTTTCCCAGGTAAATTCAGGCTCTGAGCGACCAAAATGTCCATACACCGAAGTGGCTTGATAAATAGGGCGTAACAAATCCAAATGTTGAATAATCATGCCAGGCCTAAAATCAAAATGGGCCTTGACTCGTGTAAGTAATTGATCTTCTGGCAAGGTATTCGTTCCAAACGTGTTAATATAAATAGCCAAGGGCTGTGGTAAACCAATGGCATAAGCCACTTGAATTTCACATTGGCTAGCCAAGCCCGCCGCCACAATATTTTTAGCAACATAACGACACATATAGGCTCCAGAACGATCGACCTTACTTGGATCTTTTCCAGAAAAAGCGCCCCCTCCATGTCTGGCCATTCCCCCATAGCTGTCTACTATAATTTTTCGGCCGGTTAAACCACAATCTCCCATGGGGCCACCTATAATGAATCGTCCCGTTGGATTGACATAATATTGTGTCCCAGCATGTAACCAAGCCTTAGGTAAGATGGGTTTGATAATTTCTTCAATAATTGCCTCTTTCAAAACAGGTAATTCCACCTCTATACTGTGTTGGGAAGAAATTACAACGGTATCGACAGCCACTGGTTTATGATTTTCATAACGAATCGTTACCTGGCTTTTGGCATCCGGTCTTAACCAAGCTAATTTTCTACTTTTTCGAACCAAAGATTGCTGCTTCATCAATTGATGTGCATAATGAATGGGGGCAGGCATGAACGCTTCGGTTTCATTGCAAGCATAGCCAAACATCATGCCTTGATCACCAGCTCCCTGTTCTTCAGGGGCAATCTGATTCACTCCAATGGCAATATCCAAAGACTGCTTTCCAATTGCATTTAGAATCGCGCAAGATTTGCCATCGAAACCCATGGTTGAGCTGACATAACCAATGTCCTGGATTAAATTTCGCGTCAAATTTTCGATATCTACCCAAGCTGTAGTGGTTACTTCTCCACCCACCAGTACCATTCCTGTTTTTACATAAGTCTCGCAGGCTACTTTCGCTTTTTTGTCTTGTTTTAAAATTGCATCCAAGACACTATCTGAAATTTGATCAGCTATTTTATCCGGGTGCCCCTCAGAAACAGATTCTGAAGTGAATAAAAAATCGCTGCTGTGGCTATTGTAGGGCATACAGATTTAGAACTCCTCTAATTTTCGCTATGCTTAGACTATGGGCCTCTATTAACAGCATAGATCATGGGGTTATTTTGAAAAAATACCATCAGACCATAAAAGAATTATCAGACAAAATAGTTCAAGCACAAAGACCTATTAGAATTTTAGACGCTCTCAAATGGGATCCTAGTATCCAAGAAGATTTTTTCAAAAATCAATTCAAAGAATTACCTAAGATCAACCCAGATTACTACCGTAAAAATTCTCTGCGTTTCGATTCAGATGAAAAACTTTCTGAATTTCACGAAATTGAACGGTCCATTAAAAAAGAACTTGGACAATTCAGTAGCATTGGAGGCATTATGCTTCGCATGTGCCGGGAATATTGCCTCGTCATTGAGTTACTCAAGGCGCGCGGGACCAAACATTTCACGGCCATTTCTCAACAGCTCTATGGGAGCTCCGATGATGCTTTTTATGCCGGCGCCCCCACTTTAAAAGATCTATCTGTTGTAGTTTCTAATACCTTAAAATTTATTCAAAAACAAGCCCTATCTTCAGAAGATAAGAAACAATACAGTTCTGAACAAGCGGTAGTAATTTTAAAAAAACGCCTGGGTCGTTATTTTAGGGACAAACAAAATGCTGTGCGAGTGATGTTAAGCGACGATATTGTCGCTGATGCTTCCGCAGGAGCTGAATGCATTAAAGTGAAGCGCTCTGCTTTTTTTAGCAAACGCGACATTAAAGTATTGGAAGTACATGAAGGCTGGGTACATTTAGGAACTACTTTAAACGGTGTACAACAACCCATTTGTACTTTTTTAAGCAAAGGCCCGCCCTCTTCTACCATTACCCAAGAAGGTTTGGCCATTATTATGGAAATTTTTACCTTTGCCTCTCATCCTGGACGCATGCGTAGTTTAACCGATCGCATCACAGCCGTTCACATGACTGAAAATGGGGCCAATTTTCTTGAAGTCTTCGAGTTTTTCAGAACCAATGGTTTTACTGAAGAAGAAAGCTATTACCGCAGCATGCGAGTGTTCAGGGGCAGTCTACCCAATGCAGGCCCCTTTACGAAAGATTTGGTTTATAACAAAGGCTTTATTTTAATTTACAATTATATTCGCTTGGCCATTCAAAAAGGTAATTTAGACCGAATTCCTCTCTTATTCTTAGGCAAAACCACCCTCGAAGATTTACACATTTGGGCCGATCTTTTAGAAGAAAAAATCATTGTACCCCCCAAACATGTCCCACCTCAATTTTCGGATTTAGCCGCTTTAAGTTCTTGGATGTGTTATTCTTTATTTTTAAATCAATTGGACTTAAAACGCCTAGCCAATGAATACAAAGATATATTATAATCTTCGTACCATGCCTCAAGTAAAAATCCAAAATCTAAAAGAACTCTCTTCGTTTGCACAGAAATTTATTCAGATTATAGAAAATCAACATTCTGTTGTGGTTCATCTAGAAGGCCAATTGGGAGCAGGAAAAAC
>JBJSZW010000036.1:0-4826 GCA_046090565.1 Gammaproteobacteria bacterium | reverse complement strand
TGCTACACCCTTTATTTTTTTAAGGAAAGCTTATATCCCCACGGATAAATCCGGGGGCTTTACGCTTGTTTTTGGTAAGTTTGAGTAGAAGAGAAATCAATTAGATCATACCCACCCTCTACAGGCCAATAGGCATCGCCCTGCCAGCTGATTTCCATGCCTTGGGCTTCTTTTGGAAATTCATAAAAAACCAAGATGGGCAGAGAGCTTCTATCAAATAAAGCTGTTTGTTCATCCGTACTGTAATAATTGTAGGGCAGGCTATTGATTTCACCGATTTTAAAGCCCGATACATCATTGGTTTGTAAATCGGTGTTTATTTCTGAAACAATGCGACTGTATTTTGGATTTTGCCAGATGCCATCCACAGAAAAAGCAGCTGGATTTTCTATGTTTTTCTCATCTAAAATTTCATCCATGCCAATTACGGTATTATTGGGATGGATTAAGACTTTATGGCCCTCTTGAATTTCAAGCTCTGGCAAATATTGCAGGCTTAGGCATAAAATCAAGCCTAAGAAAATTTTGGGGTATTTAAGATTTTTATTTAAATCAAATCCCGTAAAAGCCAAGCCAATAATCAATACCAAACTAAAATGCCAAAATTGATTAATGGGCAGCCCCAAAGCCAAGGCGATTAAGCTTGCATAGGCCAATTTCACAACATAGGCCTTAGTGCAGAGGCAAATAATTCTGAACAGGAGAGCACTTCAAAGTGATCAGGCAAATTGCTATGGGCCATGCTGTCTGTTGTGATGATTTTTTTGAATAAAGTTGGAGATAGAAGCTCTAAGGCTGGGTGGGATAAAATCGCATGGCTAATATAAGCGCTCACGGATTTTGCCCCTTGTTTTAACAACAATTCAGCGGCTTTTGAAAGCGTTCCTGCTGTGTCTACAATATCATCCACAATAATACAATGGCGGTATTGTACATTGCCTATTAGATCATGCATCGTGCAATTGCGTTCTGAATCCCGAGATTTATTGATAATAACTAAATCTAAATTGACAGCTTCACTTAAGCTTCTGGCCCGTGCCACGCCCCCAATGTCTGGAGAGACTATCACTGTATCAGGCACTGTATTTTCAGGCACTGCATTTGCAGGATTTGGCCCCAACTGTGATTTCAGGTGACTGGTAAATAAACTTTCTGCCGAAAGATTTCTGGCCCTGATTTTGAACATGCCTTCGATTTGTCTGCTATGAATGTCCAGCATGATGACTTGATCCACATAGGATGCTTCTAATAAACGCGCCACCAGGCTTGCCGAAATTGGGCCATAGTTATAAGCGGGCCGATCTTGGCGGCTGTAACCAAAATAAGGGATAAGGGCCGTAATATACTTGGCCCCTGAGCGGTAAGCAGCATCCGACAACAAGAGCAATTCCATGAGCCTGTCATTGGCTGGTTTCGCAATACTTTGACAGATAATAACCTTTTCGTTGTAGAGATCATCCAATAGTTGCACCCGAAGCTCTTGATCCGCAAAATATTCTACCTTGCTTTGGCAAATCTCTAAATTACAATGCCCTGCTATGGCTTTGGAAAGCGCTGTGCTGGCACTGCCCGCTATCATTTTCATAAAATGCTTCTCTGCTTAAATTGCCAAACCATTTGAATGCTGATATAAGTGATCCCAAAAAGGATCACCCCGGCAGATGCCAGAGGCGCAGCCATCAAGCCCCAACTGGGTGCCCATAAAACAATAATTGCAACTAAAATCGCCATCGAAACCAAATTTAAAAGCGTTTGTGAAAAGGGCCGATTCAATTGCCCTAAAATGCCATCTAAGGTAATAAAACCTGAACCCAAATTATAGGCCAGTAAGCCCCAAAAAAAGACCGTTTGACTGATTTTGGCATCTGCTGGATCCAAAATTTGAGCGCTTAACACGTAAAAAAACGGGTAAACCAAAAGGCTTAAAACAGACATGCCCATATAAGTACGCAGCACCGTGTTTTTTAAAAATTTTTTCAATAAAGGCCATTTGCGTTTTTTGTACAGACCAGGGATTTTAGGATTAATGATATTTCTAATAATTAAACAGAGTTGATAATAGGCCTCGAAAAACAAGGCCATAAAATTATACAGGCCCGCTGTTTTGGCATTCACGACAGTACCCAGCAGCAAAATCAAAACTTTAGAATTCATTTCACTGTATAGGCTACCAAACATGATTTTTAATCCAAAGAGCCAGATTTTGAGTAAAAATTCAAATTTTGGCCATTTAAAAGGCTGCAAGTAATAAGTTTTAAGTACCCTAAAATAAATTAAAAATAATAGGCCCTCGCCTATGAATACTGCAATCACTGGGAGCCATTGTACAGGCACTTTGAAAAGCATGAGTAAGGGCAAATTCACCAAGCCCATTACAAAACGCAAGGTATTCAACTTGGAAAAAGTAATGATGTTGTCTAAACCATTAATAGAGGCCAAGGCAATTTTATTCAAAGATAAAATGCTCAAGCCTAAATAAAATAAGATACCGTATTTGAATTTATCTGAAGAAGAAGCAGAACCTGCAAGGGGAATATAGTCCCACCACCAGGGCGACAGCAAAGTCGCAAGACCCGCCATGCTCACAGCCGTTAGTAGGCCTAAAATTAAGGCACTGTAAATTACTTTTGAGGTTTCTTGAGGATTGTATTTGTCTTGGGCTACCGATTTTAAAACGCTTAAGTTTAAACCCTGCACTATAAATTGGGACAAAAGCCAATACACCGCTATCGTCACCCCAAAAATCCCTAAGCCATTCACACCATAATGCCTGGTAAGCAAAATGTTCACCAACATCGAAATGCTGCAATTCAAACCAAAAGTTAAAATACTGACGGATAGGTCTTTGTATTTTCTAAACCAGTATAAGGGGGAAATCAAAAGCAAATAGTCTCCAGAACAAAGCTCTGGAGACTATACTAAAACTTATTGAGCGTATTGTCTAGTGATCTGACCCTAAAAAAACACATCATTACCCATAAATATTAGTCATTGAATCTGCTTATAGATTTGTTGAGCAAAAATAAAATCTCGCAATCGTTGCAAACCTACCCATAAAACAGTAGGCCCAGGCTCACCATCGTGTCGCCTATTCAAATATCCACCTAATTGCGCAATTAAATTGACCATCATCGTTAAGGTAATAGGTTTCTTGGGAGGTTTTTTACGCTGGTTGATCATATAAGCCACTTTCCATTCTTGTTCGGTAAACATAATTTCACAAGAAGCTTCTGGATAAGTTCGTGCTAACATAGTCATGTAAAGAATGCGCCAGGCAATAATCATATATAGGGTTAAACATGTATCAAATCGCTCTTTAGTTTCTAATTGCAGTTTCTCTACTTTACAACCACTTTTCAGAATTCGAAAATACACTTCAATCTGCCATCGACACAAGTACCATTTTACCATCTCATACCCACTCGCCGCATCATCTACAGGAACATTCGTCAGTAATATCCATTCCAGCGGGGTTTGATTTTGTGGCGCATCAATTTCACTGGCAATCACAACATGGGTTTCAACAATTTCATAACGTGTCTTCTTACGTTTTCGGTCAGGTGGACTTAGTCTTACTTTCCCAATATAAATCGCTTGTTTTACAACACGTTGTTCACTTTTACTACGTCCTGGCCATTCAAATTCAATGACACCAACAGGCTTGGTACTTTTAATTGCTTCAATTAATTTCAACGATTGTAAATTATTTTTATTATCCAATAATCGCCGATTTGCCATGGCACGGATAAGAAAGTAAGCTGAGGGTCTTTGTTTACTGGTATAAGCTTCATGATATAAGTCATAAATATCTGCTTCACGGTCCGCTACCGTCACTATCTGTGTATCAGGGGCTAATTTAGCTATTTCCTGGGCTTTCTCATAACTTAATAACCATTTATAACTTTCTTTATCTTTTAACGGTATATTATGGTTTTTTCGATTCTTTTCTCCTTGCGTTTCCCAGTGATGCAGCTCTTCTCGTGCCCAATGAGTCGTATCGAGTACACCTAAACACAAACGTTCGGGCGTTACTGCCAGCAGGGGATGAAGTAAAATTCCACGATGCTTTTCATGATTTAATGGCCCAATATCAGTTCGTTGCGTTTGTCCTGAAAAATTTAATGTCGTGGTATCTTGGACTAATAATACCGTTTTGTGTTGTTTTATGCGCTCTATACTGGCCGCTTTGTGCGGCGCCAATACTTTTTCTGCCTTCACGTTTGGATTATCAAAAAAACGATAGGCCGCCTTCGTCTCGGACCAACCACCGCAGGCCGCGGGGATGCTTAATTGCGCTTGGTTACCGAGCGTATTTAATAAAATAACCAGACGCTTGTTAAGCCGTTCATCGCCTAAATCCGCTGCACTCATCTCTTCTGCTGCCCATTCCATAGCGCATTCTCCTTGAAATGGATAAGCATAGCTAATTTAGCTACTTATGGGTAATGATGTGTAAAAAAACGGACACCTTGCTAAGCACTTAATTTAGCCTCAAATTGGGATGGGCTCAAATAACCCAACCTTGAATGGGGCCGACTTCTGTTGTAATACACCTCAATGTACTCAAAAATATGATTTTTCGCAATTTATTGAAGTTTCAAATGTATCAGCATTCATTGCTCCATGAATATTAAATCTTGATCTCCCAGTGTTCGTTTTTAGTTTTCTTTCTTGTCCTTTTTTGATCCAACCATAAGCTGCCATACTGTTTTGCGTTGGGTGCATGGCACCTGCGAAAAAAACTTCTACATCTGAGAGTTTATTTTCCATAAAATCTAAATATTGTTTTATAAAAATATCTTGAGCAGTTTCGTCTGGGTTCCCTG
>JBJSZW010000035.1:0-5522 GCA_046090565.1 Gammaproteobacteria bacterium | reverse complement strand
AATGATTGGGATTCACGTGACTTTCTTGCAAATTTTTATTCGAATACCAAGTGATTAATTTCATGCCCAAGCTAGAATACAGGGCCTGGTTTATAAATTTCATGATTGTTTGGATCAAATTCAAACGTGGTTTGACTGCATTTAAAATATAATAACGCGCCGTGTTAAACAATTGCCTTTGTGGAACAGCAGCATCTATCAGGCCTATTTTTTGAGCCGCTCTGGCATGCCATAATTTACCACTTAACATCATGGGCAGGGCTGTTAATAGGCCCAATAAATGCACGGCTCGCACAGTGCCTCCCCAACCAGGGTGAATCCCCAAACGCACCTCTGGCAAACCCAGTTTGGTTTTTGGGCTGTCTAAAGCAATTCTATGATCGCAGGCCAGAGCCAATTCCATGCCGCCCCCCAAACAAACGCCATTGATCAATGCCAATGTTTTACAAGATAATTTTTCCAGCTTTAAAAAAACGGCTTGGCCATACAAGAGTAATTTCTCTGCATCCGCTGTTGTAATTTTTTGAAAAGATTTAACATCAGCTCCGGCCAAAAATCCTGTTTTTTTCTTAGAATAAATCACCAAGCCCTTTAGGGCATCTGGCCCTAATTTAGACAAATCATCGAAAATTGCATCTAAAGCTTCTAGATCTGCTACACCTAGGCTATTTAATTTGCTATTGGGTTTGTCTAAACCCAACCAGGCTATTTTATTAGAATCTATTTCGTATGCGTATTGATCTTTACTCATTTTTTTTATCACACCCGTTTGATTAAGACTGCGCCACCCTGCCCACCACCAATGCACAAACTGGCGATACCTAAATTTGCATTTTCACGTTGCAACACATGCGCCAAATGCAAACTGATTCTGGCGCCACTGGCACCCACGGGATGTCCTATGGCAATCGCACCACCATCGACATTCAAACGTTCCATGTCTATCGTTCCTAATGGGGCCTTTAAACCCAAAACCCGTTTGCAATAATCATCATCTTGCATGGCTTTTACACAGGCTAAAACTTGGGCTGCAAAAGCTTCATTGATTTCCCAATAATCAATATCTGAAAACTTCAAACCTGTTTTTTCTAAAAGGCGGTGAATGGCATGCACAGGCCCTAAACCCATTTTGGCAGGATCCAAGGCAGCCCAAGCAATGGCTTCTATGCTTGCCAGAGGTTTTAGGCCCTCTTTCTTCACAAAAGCTTCGCTGGCCAATAACAAACAGGCTGCACCATCACTCACTTGCGAGCTATTACCCGCTGTGACTAAGCCTGCTGGTTTATCAAACACAGGCTTTAATTTTGCCAAGTGGCTTTGGTTACTGTCTGATCGAATGCCATTGTCGTACAACAAACTCGCCCCTTTTTGGAGATCAAAATAGCTGGCCAATTCAGCATCAAATTTCTGATTTTGAATCCCAAATTGCGCTTTTAAATGGCTTTGAACGGCGAAATTATCCATTTCTTCTCGAGAAATGTTAAAATCATGGGCTAATTCTTCTGCTGTTTGCCCCATCGATAGCGCGACGATAGGATCCGTTAGGCCCTTTAAAAGGCCTATGACGGGTTTTAAATAAGCGGGCCTGAATTTTAGAAAATGCTTTATTTTTTGAAAAAAAGTTTTGGCCTGATAGCCACTCGCCATCCAATTCACCATGGCATCTGAAAACAAAACGGGTGCACGGCTCATGGTGTCTACACCGCCCGCTAGAATTAAATTGGCATTCCCCAAAGCAATGGCCTGAAAAGCCGAATCAATCGCTTGCAGGCCTGAGGCGCAGTTTCTTTGAACCGTCCAAGCAGGAATTTGATGCCCTAGGCCCAATCTTAGGGCAATAATTCTGGCAATATTCACTTCTGAAGGATCGGGCATCACACAACCCATGATCACTTCATCAATTTTCTTCGGATCAATCTTCGAGCCTAAGAGCAATTGCTTGCCAGCTAATACCGCTAAATCTGCAGCTTGGGCTGGGTTTTGTGGCCCTGCTGCTCTTAAAAAAGGCGTTCTTAATCCATCGACCAAATAAATCATATCTATATTGCATCCTTCCTAAAAGAATCTACTTGTAAACAACTGAGCCTGAGCGCCGCAAGCGACAATAATCTTTCTTTCAAACCTAATTCTATTATACCTTGCTGTATGGCCCAATCCAATTTGGTCTCAAAATCAACATGCTTGGGAGCCTCTGGTTTTTTTAGGGCCTTGTGCAAAGCTTGCCAGGGTTGTTCTAAATCTAAAAATTGGACAAAAGCCTTGTCTAGAATACCCACCGGACTGTCCTCCGTCCAATGACCACCTGCCGTTAGGATATCCCTTTCTATGGTATGATGCATCATCTGCTTGGCCAATTTTTGATCCAATCGATCCAAAGGTAAGGCATAATGCCTGCCCCAAGGAAAAACCCAAAATTTGATTAATTTTCCTAAAATCCCAAAGTTATTACAAAAACCGACCAAACTTTCCTGTGCTTTGTGCAGGCAATACTCTAAATTCCAACGGCATAAATCGGTAAAAGTTTCGCTTTTATTGCTGTTGTGGTAATAATGCAAGGCCCCTGTAGCCAAATACAAATAGCTTAATACATCCCCCAATCGAGCCGATAAGCGCTCTTTTCGTTTTAATTTTCCACCCAAAAATAACAGTGCTAGATTACTCACCACAGACAAAGCCAAACTCATGTGGGATAATTTTTTGATCCAAGATCCAAAACCATGAAAATTGAAATGCTGTTTTAGGAAAAATCCAAAACTTAAACCATGCAGGAAAACCATTCCAAATTGCTTTAAAAATACCAACACATGTTCCCAAAAAACCAAATCAAATTCTTTTTTGGCTTGTTCTGTATTGGCCTGTAACAAATACATTTCTTTTAATAAATAGCTGTGGCAACGAATAGAACCTTGACCAAAAATCATTAAATTACGCGTTAAAATATTCGCACCTTCCACCGTAATACTAATAGGCATGGCTTGGTAAGCTTGACCCAAATAATTCTTTGGCCCCATCATAATACCTTTGCCACCGTGAATGTCCATCGCATCGTTGATCACCATTCTGGCGATTTCTGTCATGTGGTATTTAACGATGGCTGCAACAACGGCGGATTTTGTGCCCTGAGCCAAGCCACTTAAGGTTAATAAGCGCGTGGATTCTAACAAATAAGTAAAGCCCGCAATTCGGGCCATGGCCTCTTGCACGCCTTCAAATTCACCAATGGAAGTATTAAATTGCCGCCTTAATTTGGCATAGGCGCCGGTGGATCGATAAGCCAATTTGGCAACGGCCGTGCTTAAGGCAGGCAAGGAAACACCACGCCCCGCAGCCAAACGTTCCATGAGCATGCGCCAGCCTTGGCCCGCCATTTTCGCACCACCAATGATCCAATCTATTGGCACGAAAACAGATTTGCCACGAATAGGCCCATTCATAAAGGGCTGATTCAAAGGCATGTGGCGATCGCCTACCATCACACCGGGATGATTCATGGGAATCAAAGCCAAAGTAATACCTAGATTTTTTTCTTTGCCCAATAATTTATCAGGATCATAGAGTTTAAAAGCCAGCCCCATCACTGTTGCGATAGGGGCCAGTGTGATGTAGCGTTTATCAAAAGTTAACTCAATACCTAAGACTTCTTCACCCTGGTATTGCCTTTTACAAACCAAGCCAAAATCTGGAATACTGCCTGCATCGCTACCGGCTTCGGGGCCTGTGAGTGCAAAACAAGGGATATCTTCGCCAGAAGCTAGGCGTGGTAAGTAATGATTTTTTTGTTCTTCTGTTCCATAAGCCAGCAATAATTCAGCAGGCCCCAAAGAATTAGGTACCATGGCCGTTACCGCAGCTGTTCTACTACAAGTGGCAATTTTAAGTACCATGGCAGAATTCAAAGCTTTTGAAAACCCCAAGCCTCCGTACTCTTTGGGAATCATCAGTCCAAAAAACTTTTCTTTTCTTAAATAGGCCCAAAGCTCGGGGGATAAATCTTGATCATATTGCAAAGCCTGCCATTCATCGGCCAAAACACAGACTTTACTCACTTTTTCATCGATAAAAGCCTGCTCTTCATCTGTTAATTTGGCCTGAGGTAAATTCGCTAGAAATTCAAAATCAGGATGGCCCCTGAATAACTCGGCCTCCCACCATACATCCCCTGCGTCTATGGCCTCCTTCTCTGTTTTACTGATCGAAGGCAATACTTTTTGCAAAATGGCATAGGCCATGGAAGTCCATAAATTTAACCGTAGATTAGGCAATATAAACGTCGCTCCCAAGCCAGCGAGCAGACCTATAATTAATAAAATTAATATCACTTCCATTGAATCACCTTATCAGCTTATCAGCTTATTTTAGTTAGTTTTAGTTTAGTGCTATTAATAATAAGCATAGTACACAGCAAGACGATTTCTGAATAGACTTTTAAAAGCTATTTCTAAATCATAATTTGAAGCATGGGCCCTGTTTGAAATGGATTTTCTTTTTCTGGTTCATAAAAAGTTCTAGATAAAATTTCATGATCAAAATTCATAAATATTTTTGAGTCCAAGCACAAACAGCACAAACGCATAAATCCTGTGGTGCTGTATTTTAAGCCTCTATGATCCGCTTGAAAGTATGACTTATAAGTATCTACCGAATCTAGGCCAAATTTTAAACCCTGGCGATCAAAAATTTTTAAATCTTCTGGATTAGAAATGACCCTGGGCTTCCAAACTTGAGCCTTTCCTGGTGAAATAACATCGTTACAACAAAATGCAATTCTGCAAAAAGTCCCTGGTTTTTTATAATGGGCATGTGAGCCTTGGGCAACATAAACCACAGGATGTGTTTCCTCTTGTATGGGTACCTTCGATGAAGGCACCCATTCTCCTTCTCCAGAACCATGGGCATCATAAAAAACTTTGTAAATTTTTCCTGGGTTCCCAGCATTATTTTCAACATAAACGACGATATTTTCTAAATCTCCATAATGCCAACCTTCTATTTTTTCGCGATCTTTAAAACAACAGGCGCAAGCTGTATTCGGATTGTTATAGGCATAAGCCAAAATGTAAACAAAGGCAAATAATTCTTTAATTTCACCTTTCTTTTCTCGTATGGTTGTTTTAAACATTCTGGCATAAACACCCGCGCTCTCTTTCCAATTCTCAGGGCCTTTTTTGAAAGCTTCATCAGGAACCAATCCTAAAGATATATTTGAGTACTTGTCTTTTAAGTCTGCCTGCCATTCTGCATTCGATCGGGTCATTAATTTTTCCTGTGTTAAAGAACCTGCTGGAAGCACTGGCATGATGTAAGGACTATTACCTGCCCGCTGAGGTTGTACGTTATATACCAGATCTGCATTTTTAATATAATCTTCTATTAAACAGGGATAATATTGCTCTGCTTCATCAAAATAAAAATAAGGCCTATAACGTTCTAAAAGCGACTGAGAATAGTCTACGGTATCAACTGGCCCCGGAAGGGATGTTTTTGTTGCTTGTTTTTCGTCTTTTTCCTCTTTTTCTTTCTTT
>JBJSZW010000034.1:0-2942 GCA_046090565.1 Gammaproteobacteria bacterium | reverse complement strand
CAAGCTCTAAACCACAAAAAGGGCTTGCTAGGGATTGATTTTTATCCATTTGAGACAAGTAAATAGGCCCTCTAAAATAGATGCAAGTAGGGCCATTAAAGACAAGCTCAATTTTTTTTGGGGTAGCCTGGTTGCGAGAGGCTAAAGGAGCTTCAAATAGGGCTTCAGCATGGGGTGCCATGTGTCTCTCCAAAATTTTATAATTCTCTGCTCATCTTACAGCTATAACATTAAGATGGCAAGGGGATAATGGCTGATTCAATAGGATTGACAATACGCGGTGATCACGCGAACATAAACGCATGTGTTTACAAGCTCAATTTTTTTTAAAAAGAGAGGCCATTTTGTTAGGGCGTAACCCTCTATACATGGGGATGCCCTTGTGTTTTGCCTATATTATTTTGATTTTATGTAGTTGCATTCCTGGCATAGAGTGGTCCAAATCCTTACCTTATCTCTCTTTATTGGCTTTTGTGTTGGCCCATTGGCTATCTTTAGAAATGTTATTTCAGGATGATTTCAAACAACAGGTTTGGCTCATTTGGAAAAGCAATGATCTAGATTTTAGACCTGTTTTATATTCAAAAATAGGTTTACATTATTTTGGTGTGGGGGGGGGCCTTCTCTTAGGTTTAGGTTTCTTTCAAATTCTAAACGGTGTGGATACAAAAATTTTGAGTTTTTTTCTTCTAGCGCTTTTTGTGGCTTCAGCTATTTTTAGTTTATTTGCGAGTTTTGTGGTGGCCTTATTGCTAGGCTTGCCTAAAAAAAATGGATGGATCGGCATTTTATTGCTGCCTTTTTACATTCCTATTTTGATTTTTACAGCGCTCTGTTTAGAAGAACCCGAATTTATTTGGGGCCTAGTAGGGACTTTTTTATTATTAGTGCTGGTGTTGCCGGGTTTAACGTATAAAACTTTAGAATATAATTTGGGATCTTAGTTTGAAAAAAATTTCTTATTTTCTGTATCGCTTTTTAAGTTTGCCTTATGTCAGTAAGCAAGCCGCTTATTGGGCCTTGCCCCTTAATCTATTGGCCGTATTGGTCTTGGGAATCGGCTTTTACTGGGGCTTGTTCGTTGCGCCTCTGGATTATCAACAAGGAGATATGTTTCGGGTTATCTATATACATGTACCAGCTGCCATATTATCCCTTTTTATTTATACTCTGATCGGCTTAAGCAGCATTTGTTATTTGGTTTGGAAAACGAAAATACATGATCGAATAGCTCAACACAGTGCGCCCATAGGCTTGAGTTTTACCCTGATCACTTTGATTACAGGGGCTATTTGGGGTAAACCCATGTGGGGGGCTTACTGGGTGTGGGATGCGCGTTTAACGGCTGAATTGATATTGGGTATTTTATATTTAGGCTATATTGGCTTGAACCAAGCTTTGGCGCGGCATCCACATCGGGCCCAACTTTTGGCCTATCTGGGTATTTTGGGTTTATTGGATGTGCCTATAGTTCATTATTCTGTCAAGTGGTGGTACACTTTACATCAGGGGCAGAGTTTGTCTTTGAATCTTGCTGAATCCGCGATTCATTCGAGTATGTTGAAGCCCTTGTTGATCTGTATTCTAGGATTTTTTATTTTTTATGGAGCTAATCTAAGCTTAAGACTCAGGCCTAAAAATTTTGATGATGATTAAATTATGAGCAAATATTTTTATGACATTGCATTAGCCTATGCAGTCAGCGTTTTTATTTTGGGAATCTGTTGTTGGCTTTCTTATCGTGCTAGAACATGAAACCTAAAAGAGCAAAGCAATTATTTAAAATAGTTTTTAGCTTATTAATCACAAGTCTAGGCTTAGGTTTAATACTCTATGCTTTTCAAGCCAATATTAATTTATTTTTAAGACCTGAAGAATTGCTAAAAGCATCGCCAGAAATCTACAAAAAATCTTTGAAATTGGGAGGCTATGTTTTATCACAAAGTATTCAAAAAAAATCAGGCCTAGATTTAGAATTTAAAATTACAGATTTTAAAAAAAATATTACAGTAAAATATCAAGGCATTTTGCCGGATTTATTTCGAGAAAACCAAGGAGTGATTGCTTTAGGCTATTGGGATTCCAAAGAAGAGATCTTCAGAGCACATAAAATTTTAGCCAAACACGATGAAAATTATAAACCACCTACCTGATTTAAATTACTATACTGAAATGGGCAATTTCTGTTTGTCTTTACTTTTGGCTTTGAATATTTATAACTTATTATTTAAGAAATATTTTTGTTATTTCGAAATGTTGGTGACCAGTTTGCCTTTGGCTATTTTAGGATCAGCTATTTTTAAAAATGATTTTAGTCTAGCTTATGTAGCCGCTCATAGTCATAGCCATTTGGCTTGGGGGTATCAGTTAGGCGCCTTATGGGCAGGGCACGAAGGATCTTGGTTGCTATGGCTTTTTATCTTGGGCCTATGGAAATTTTTCTTTAATAGGGGTTTGGGGGAAAAAGGGCGAAACACTCAATTTACCATTTCCATGAATCGTCTATTAAGTCTTGTGATTATCGTTTTTGCTCTATTATCAAAATACTTAAGCAATCCCTTTGCTTTACAGAATAACTGGATTCCCCAGGAAGGTATGGATTTGAATCCGGTATTACAGGATCCCGCTTTGATTATTCATCCGCCTTTTTTATTTCTAGGTTATGCTGGGCTAATTTTACCTTGGGCATGGTCTGTGGTGGTTTTAATCAGAGGCCGTTTTTCAGTAGTCTGGTTAAAATTGATTTACCCCTGGATACTTTGTACTTTTTCTTGTTTGAGTATAGGAATTGCACTGGGTAGTTGGTGGGCTTACTATGAACTGGGTTGGGGGGGATTTTGGTTTTGGGACCCGGTTGAAAATGCTTCGTTCATGCCTTGGTTGGTTGGAACTGCACTCATCCATTCGTTGATGGTTGCGCAAAGAAGCGCGCAATTTAAAGC
>JBJSZW010000033.1:0-7243 GCA_046090565.1 Gammaproteobacteria bacterium | reverse complement strand
CCTGCCACTTTTAATACTGGGCTTCTATTTAATTCTAAGAGGGAGAAAAAAATCGCATGAAAGTTTACCATGAACTCTTAACGCATATTTTAAAAAATGGCAATCTTAAGGAAGATAGAACTGGAACAGGCACACTAAGTGTTTTCGGTTATCAAATGCGTTTTGATTTAAACCAGGGCTTTCCTTTGGTTACTACAAAAAAAACACATTTAAAATCTATTATCCATGAGTTGCTTTGGTTTTTAAAAGGGGATACGAATATTAAATATTTACAGGAAAACCAAGTTAAAATTTGGAATGATTGGGCGGATAAAGAAGGAAACTTAGGTCCTGTGTATGGTAAACAATGGCGTTCTTGGGCGGGACCTAAGGGAGAAACGATTGATCAAATTCAGAATCTTTTGCAAGATTTGCGTAATCATCCAGATTCCAGACGCTTGATTGTAAGCGCCTGGAATGTTGCAGATATTCCCTCTATGGCTTTGCCGCCTTGCCATTGTTTGTTTCAATTTTATGTGGCAAATGGGACTTTGTCCTGCCAACTTTACCAAAGAAGTGCCGATGTTTTTTTAGGGGTGCCTTTTAATATTGCTTCCTATGCCTTATTAACGCTGATGATTGCTCAAGTAGTGGGTTTAAAACCGGGGCATTTCGTGCATACTTTAGGCGATGCCCATTTGTATTTGAATCACGTAGAACAGGCCAAATTGCAGCTAACCCGCCAGCCTTTTGTATTGCCTCATATGCTCATTAATCCCGAAGTCAACGATCTATTCAGCTTTGATTACGCAGATTTTCAATTAAAAAATTATCAGGCTCATCCCCATATTCCTGCGCCTATTGCAGTGTAAAGTGGCTTTAAAGATGAAGCTTAGTTTAATAGCTGCCTTGAGTGAAAACCGGGTGATTGGTAAAAATAACCAATTGCCCTGGCATCTTCCTGAAGATTTGAAATTATTCAAACAATTAACGATGGGTAAGCCCATCATCATGGGACGGCAAACCTTTGAAAGTATAGGTAGGCCTCTGCCTGGGCGCTTAAATTTGATCTTAAGCCGTCAGACTAGTCATTATTTACATAATTTAGAAGAAAAATACAGCAATATTCTTGTTTTTCAAAGTCTAGAAGCCCTGTTTAACAATGCTTTATTTTCTGATAGTTCTATTGATCCAGAAGTATTTGTTATCGGTGGAAGTCAGGTGTACAAAGCTTGTTTGCCTTGGGTGCACCGTCTGTATTTAAGTCGTATTCCTGGCTATTATGAAGGAGATAGCTTTTTTCCGAATTTAAATTGGGAAGAATGGTCTTTGATTAAATCTGAACCTAATTTAGGTTTTGTTTTCGAAATTTGGGAAAAAAAAGGGGGAAATTTTTGTGAGCAAGTTTAGCAAACAAAAATTTCTAGGTCATTTTGCAGCTTGGGTAGCCCAGGCTTTAAGGTCGACTCTAGATGTTTCAGTGCATAGTGATCCGACTTACAAAAATAATCAACAATATTTGTTTGCCTTTTGGCATGGCAAACAACTTTTACCCGTTTTAGAATTACATCGTCACCAAAAAAAAGCAGCGGTATTGGTGAGTCCTTCAAAAGATGGTGAAATTTTAGCGACTTGGCTGCGAAAACTAAATTACAAAGTGTTAAGAGGATCGTCTAGGCAAGATAACGTCAGTGCCCTAAAGCAAATGCTTCAAGTTCTGAAAGCGGGTTATTCTTTAGGTTTTGGTATTGATGGTCCGATTGGGCCTATTTATAAAGTAAAACCAGGGATGACCTATCTTTCCCAACGATTAAATATTCCTATAGTGCCTGTGAGAGTCAATTTTCATCGAGCGAAGATTTTTGATAAGGCCTGGGATCGTTATGAATTGCCCTATCCTTTTAGCAAGGCAGATTTATATCTGGATGCACCCTGGCAAGTACCAAAAAACATGCCATTGGAAGAGGCTAATCTTATTTTGGAGAATAAATTATCATGGACAGTCGTTACAAATGCAAAGGAAAGTTTGAGCTAGGCGCTTGGGATGAATTATTGGATATCACTGGTGCACATATCGATCAAAACCAGGCTCTAACAGAAAGTTTTTATTGGCAGGGGAGTGTTTTTTTAGAAAGGGACCAATTTTTAGATGCGGTTGTTGCTTTTCAAGAGGCTTTGGCTTTAGATGCTCATCATGGGCCTTCTTTGTTAAAATTGGCTTTCACGAAATTAAAAATTTGTGATTGGCAGGGTTTAGAATTCATCACAAATCGTTTATAGGAGATCTGGAAAAACAATTATTAAAAATTTTTTAAAAAGGTTATCACTAAATGTTACCCCAAATAGATTCGAATTCATCAGGTTTGCCTCTAATAGCTGAGCTCGAGTCAGCATGAATATCAGATGCTTGAGTGGGGTCTGTTTTAGTAACGTGTTTGTGTTTATTGAGATCAATGGTATCTGTTTTGATCATTTTTTCGACTTTGAAGACCTTAAACTTGACAGCACTTTTTATTAATTCTTTTAATTCTAATTCCGAATGAAAGCTCTTAGAATGATTAATACAATCCAGTTTATGACCAACTTTAAAAGGAATGGTGGTTGTAATTAAATAATTGTTTGTTTTTTCTTGGAAAAAGAATGCTTTTAAGTAATAGCCACTGGGTTTGTTATCTTTTAAAATCTGAACTCCAACGGCAGATACGAGTCCAATTTTAGAAATACCTAATTTTAAAAGGCCTGTTTCTGAATGTTTAAGCCATTTTAGAACACCTAATTGCCAGGCTTGTTCTGCTGATTCACCAGAGATGGCATTTAAATTTTTTATTCGAAAAGCTAATAAATCGCCTGCTTGTATAGGCGGAAAGGCTTCTTCTTTCCATATTAAACAAAATCCCTGCTCACTTTGGTTGATAGAACCACATGAATGCATAGGAAGCGAATGTTCTTTATGTTCTTTGATGTCTTCAATGGATATTCCAAAATTACTGCTAGTGGTATTATTTTCAGAATCTGTTGAGGTACCTAAATTACTGTTTTGAATTTTGAATTCTGTTTCGTCATTGATGCAAAGATGGCTGTTCGAAAATCCGATGCATACTTCAACATGTGTATTGATATTTTCTCGGGAGAAGTCTCTTTGTCTAGGTTTTGAAAAATCTTCAGCAATGGTTTTGAGTGCTGCAGAACTGATTAAATATTCTGGTTCGTTGCTGTGTTTGAGTCGAGCAGAAATTTCATTAGGATCAAGTTCTTTAATAATAGTTTCTAGGTGTGTGATCAGGCCCTGGGTTTCTAAAATAACATAAGATTCATTAGAATTAAACGAGACAAGGTGAACGGGCACAGGCCCGATATCATGATTTAAATCGATCGCGTATACACCACCTATTTGGGGGGAAACTGATCCACTGTAGATCGAAAGTTTACAAAATTTAGACCAAATATCCAAACTGATGTGTAAGGACTCCATTTCATGTGGTGGGAATTTATAGGGATCCAAACAAATTAAAAGTAAAAAATGTTTGTAAGAATCAGCCAGGGTGTATTCAACCCCACTTGTTTGTATACAGTTGTACTGAAGTATTTCCAGTGAGGAGGCAATTTGATAACATTGATTAACATCTTTGCAGATGCCTTCAAGCATTGGGGAATAAAGTTGAAAGTTTCTCAATGCTATTCCTGTTGAGAAGGCGATGATTCTTTGAAGTGCTAAAGATAATTGTGTTTTTTGAGGGGTTCCAGAGACTAATTCATTGCTAATCAGTTTGTATCCTAGAACCATGGCCGCTTGTAGGGTTTGGGCTAATTTGGCAACCATAAGATTTTTAGGGTGTAGGGGGGTGCTTTGATTGAGGTAATACTTTTTCAATCCCTGGCAAACATATTGCATTACAGGTCTTAAGATTTCAAGGCAGTTGAAGCGTTCTGTTGTTTGGATTTTAACCTGATTCATTTCATTTAAAAGGTCAAAAATCTTTTTGGCGGTCGCTCCAACATCGGCCATTGGTAAGGTATTTCGCCATTTGGAAAGAGCCAAGGTATTGAATTCGATGCTGTTACCTAGACCTATATTTAAATGAGGTTCAGGGATTTTGAATATCTGATGGGATAGACGATTTGTAGATTCCATGAAACCTAGTATAGCCTTAGTCTATTGATCGAGGTAGAAATTATTTTGCTAAACTTTCAATTGAGCATAGCATAAAGAGGATCTCGTGCATTGATAACCGCAGAAGGCTTTCGATTAGGGGTTGGCATTGTATTGGTCAACCACCAAGAACAAGTTTTTTGGGCTAAAAGAGTAGGCCAAAACGCTTGGCAATTTCCACAAGGGGGGCTGCAAAACAAAGAATTTGCAGAGCAGGCGCTTTGGCGTGAATTAAAGGAAGAAATAGGTTTAGAAAAGTACCAGGTTCGTCTTTTAGGAAAAACAAAAAACTGGTTGTATTACAAAATTCCAGATAAATTACAAAGGGAAAGAGAAGGTGAAAGAATGTGTGTAGGTCAAAAACAAATTTGGTACCTATTAAAGCTTAAAGCACCAGATACTGCGATTAATTTACTAAGCCAAGATTATAAACCAGAATTTGATGATTGGGCTTGGGTGAGTTATTGGTATCCGCTCCACCAAGTGGTTTCTTTTAAAAGGGAGTTATACAGAAGAGCTTTAACGCAACTACGGACTTTTTTAAATCCCAATCCATTTGTACAGCCTTATGCAACTTACAATATAAATATTAGTCATTTGGATTATTTTATATGACAGCGTCTTTTTTAATTTCAGTGAGTATAAATTTTGTATTGCTTATTCTTCTAATATTTATTTTTTTAAAAAATAAATACAAAAATAGTCACTCTAAAGAATTAAATAGGCTCCTGACAAAAAGAGGCGGAGTGATTCAATTTTTAGAAAGAGAACTAATTCTTTATAAAAATAAGAATTTTACAATATTGCTCTTTGATATTGATAATTTTAAAAAAATAAATGAAAGTTTTGGTTATGAAATAGGTGACAAAGTAATAGAAAAAGTAGAAGAAAGATTAAATTGTATATTAAAAGAGTTTTTACCTTATATTGCATATTTTGGAGGAGATGAATTTTGCATTTTTTTTAAGGAAAAAGAACAGACTTTAAAAAAACTATCAAAAATAATAGATGGATTTAAAGAACCTATTTTTGTAGATAATTATGAACTAACGATCTCAGGATCGCTTGGTGTAAGCTCGTATCCGGACGATGGAACTACGGCACTGGAATTATTAAAAAAATCAGAGGCAGCTTTGTATGCTTCGAAATCTTCAGGAAAAAACATTTTTTCTTTTTATTATAAAGAATTAGATTCAAAGACTTTAGAAAGAACCATTCTTGAAAACGATTTAAGAAAAGCGCTAGAACGCAATGAATTGATTGTCTATTATCAGCCCATTATAGATTTAGCTTCTAAAAAAATACATGGTGCTGAAGCTTTGGTGCGTTGGAAACATCCCCAAAGAGGAATGATATCGCCTGCAGAATTCATTCCAATAGCTGAAAATAGTGGTTTAATTGTTCCTATTGGAACTTGGATTGCTAAAACAGCGCTTGAACAATTAAGGCAATGGAAAGATTTACTTGAAGTCGATCAATCTGGCAGAGAATTTCATTTGTCAATAAACGTTTCTGCGCAGCAATTTAAAATGGGAGATTTTGCGGGTTGGATGGCGGAATCGATATGGTCTTTGGGAGTCAATTCACATCTTGTTTGGTTGGAACTCACAGAAAGCTTGGTCATGGAAAATCCTGAAAAATCTATTTTAATGCTTCGGGTTTTAAAATCCATGGGAGTTAGAGTCGCTGTCGATGATTTTGGTACAGGTTATTCAGCCTTAAGTTATTTAAAGCATTTTCCAATTGATATATTAAAAATTGATCAGTCTTTTATTCGAGATGTGGTTGACGATCCAGAAGATGCAGCGATCGTTACTACGGTCATTTCTATGGCAAAGCGTTTGGGTTTAAAAACAGTGGCGGAAGGAGTGGAAACCAAAGCGCATCTTGATTTTCTAGAAAAAGAAGGCTGTGATTATTTACAGGGCTATTATTTTTATAAGCCCATGCCTCATGATCAATTCACCAAGATTTTAGAGTCTAATTCTTAGATTTTTGATTTAAGTTAATTTAATAACTGCCCTGGAAAATTACTGGGATTTACTTAATATTTATTAATAAGATCTCAGTCAGATTATATAGGAAAAATAGGCAAGGAGCCAGCATGAACTTAAATAGCCTAAATAAATTAAATAGAACAAAATCTAGTTATAAGGTTTTATCTGTAGCATTTTTAGCTGCTATAGGCTTCGTTTCTCCGATGGCTCAAGCTTGGGAAGAATTTGATTCTCAGGTTGGTTTTGATTATAAACATGGATTTTTAAACCCACATTCTAATTGGTCGCCTATTTTAAGAGGCGCTAGCCCAGGTTTTGTATTGTGGGCGGAAACAAAACTAGTGGATTGGCTGGGCTTTGAAATGGGCTATGATTGGTCCACCAGACGTGGAAAGTCGCATGATGTTCCCAATAATGGCAATTTTTTGGGTAGAACAAATGCTTCAGGGACTCCAATTCG
Source organism: Gammaproteobacteria bacterium (assembly GCA_046090565.1). Lineage (GTDB taxonomy): Bacteria > Pseudomonadota > Gammaproteobacteria > UBA6186 > Azoamicaceae > JBJSZW01. The sequence goes on along the minus strand of JBJSZW010000033.1, from coordinate 657 downwards.
TTTGACAGGCCAGGTGCGCTTTAGATCACTTTATGGATCTTTAAATGCACATGTTTCTGCCAACCAATGCCTTCAGATTGATTATCCGACAGAGCTTCTTTTTTCTCTAGGTTTGGCTATGCAAAAGCCCCATTTTACCACTCATGTTTACCCAAGCTATGTACCCATGGAATCACATATTAATTTGAATGGAAGAACGCGCGGTATTTGGCGTGTGGGAATAGGTAGCCAAATTTATTTTACAGAAAATTGGGGAATGCGTGCGATGCTGCGTTACGAAGGCAATAGCTCGATCCGTTCTCATACAACAGGAGCTGCCGCTGGAGCGCCTTATCAAACCATATTCAAAGACAATATGTCTTTGGCTTTAGGCTTGATCTGGAAGCTTTAAAAAGCAATTGAGCTACACTAAAACAGAAAATTGACAATCTGCTATTCTCTATATAAGAGAGTCGCAGATTTAAAATATTCTAAAATGCTTTAAGGTGTAGTTCCTATGTACAAAATCAGAAGTTCCGGTTCAAATGCTAAGAAAAATTCAGAAAATTTACATTATCTAGAATATGATTTAACTGATAATAAAGAACCTTTGAAATTAAAAGATTCCCACTTGATTCAAAAAATGAAAGATGGGGATAAAAAAGCTTTTGATTTAAT
>JBJSZW010000032.1:0-3774 GCA_046090565.1 Gammaproteobacteria bacterium | reverse complement strand
GTTAAGAGACCTTTTCGAAAAAAAATTAGTTGAAGAGGCTATGAAGAAGAATCAGCACAATCTGCGTTTGGCCGCGCTCAATTTAAAAATTGCAACGTCTCATCTGCTACGGGCAATTTGAAAAGGGGCCAAATTTGACAGTTTGATGGGTACCAGTGCGCTTTGAGGTGGACCATTTTTGAATGATTTTCGTGTTCCGGGCGCAGGAATACCTTTGCTAAAAAAATAATTTTAGTTTGGAGTCAAAAAAAAGCCCGCATCATTAACGATTGCGGGCTTTTTTGATTGGGCTTTGTCTTACTTCTTTCTTCGTTTTTGATACTGGGTATAGCTTTCTCCCTCTAAATAAAAGACCTCAGCTTCCGCTGTAAGCCGTTCGACTGTTACGACAGCAGTGGATTCGGATGCAAAGATTTGATTCCAATTTCCAAAGGCAAAGTTGGTGGTCACTATTGTGCCTAGCCCTCTATCATGCCTATCGGAGATTACTTGGAAAAATAGATTTCCTGCTTCGAGATCCATTGTGACGTAGCCGAGTTCGTCTATAATAAGAAGTTGTGGTTTGCGATATCGCCTTATTTCTTTTTCTAAAGTATTGGTTGCTTTTGCTGATGCCAGGGAGTTCACAATAGTTGAGGCTTTTGCAAAGAGCACATAATTCCCTGATTGACAGGTTGTATATCCAAGCGCTCGGGCTAAATGAGTTTTGCCGAGTCCTGTTGATCCGACGAGCACTGCCTTTGGTACTTTACCTTGTTTGGCTTCTTGGTTTAGTTTTAACAAAGTTGGTTTTATTTTTCTTGTTGAGGGATTATAGTCAAAGTCGTATTGATCTAAAGTCTGAGTTCGTATAAATTTTGCGGATGCCACTCGGCGCTGGATGATCTCTGAGTGTCTTTCCGCAAGTTCAATCTGAGAGGCTGTTTGAAGGTGTTTTATAACAACGTCTGATTCACTAGGACTGAGCTTTTCTAAGTCGGATTCAATCAGTTTTACCCAGTGTTTCAGTTTCAACTCCGATAGATTCTGTTTGATCGATTCCAATATCTTCGCTTCGTTTTTGTAGTCCACTTTCTGTCTCCTTTGGTTGGTTGTGATTAAATAAAAGCGCATCATAGGACTGAAGATCTACTCTTGCTGGAGTCTTCATGAGGTTTTCATTTTGCAAAGAAAGTGGTTTAGGATTTATTGGCTTTGCCTTGTCATTGGTTTTTATGAACCGCTCGATATGATCGGCCCCAAAGACACCGTATTTTATGACTTCTGAAATGGCTTCGTCTAAGGCTTTTGGACCATAAACTGTGCCAAGCGCAAGAAGTCTTGCAAGCTCGGATTTGAGGGATCGCGGACTATTTGCTAATGTGAGTAAATACTTTTTTACCGAAGGGCCATAAGAGTTTAGCGTGTCGATCTGCCAATGAATATGAGCATTTTTACCTTGTGGCTTTTGCTCAATCAAGCCCGTCTCATGCTCGGACTTTGTAAATGGCCTTTGATCTTTCAAATAACTTCGAAGGTGCTTGGTGACAAACTTATTCTGATAAAATATCTTTATCCAATCGGCGTCCACCCTCACCGTAACAATGACATCAACCATCGTCCATGGGACCGAATAGCGATTTGTTTCATAAACAATGTGATAGTCCGGTCGAATGCGATTTGAAAATACTTGATCAGTTTCGTAAGACTCTGGATTAATCGATTCTAATTTTTTAAACTCTTCTTCATCGTAAACCCATCGGGGCACTTTCTTCGTCGTCTCATGCTCTCGAAGATTGGCAATATTGTCACGCCACTGACTAGCCTGATTTTTTAGATCTTCAAAACTAGAAAACGTGCGACCTGGCCAAAAATTATGCCTCACATATTTTACCCCATTTTCAACACGGCCCTTTTCGTTTCCTCTGGCCACGTTGCAAGCCACAGGCTTAAATCGATGATGACCAGCATAAGCATAAAATCTGTTGTTAAACCTGACTAGTTTACCCTTTCTTTCGCTGACCGCTGTGGGCAAATTGTCATACCAGAACTCTGTGGTTCGCTTACCACCAAAATATTTAAGTGCATTTTCATGGCAACGTATAAAATCCTCAAATCGTTCAGACCTTGTGAACTCAACGTATATTAGACGCGAATAACAGAGAACCATTGTAAAGCAATGCAACTTTATACCATCTTCAAAGTAGTCCTCAAACTCACCCCAGTCGATCTGACTTGCTTGGCCTAAGGCAAAATCCAAGGTGAAAAAGGCCTCTTTCGATTTCCGTTTGTTTAATTTCTCACGCAAACCACTAACACTCTCTCTGACCAGAGTATAGCTGCCAGGAAATCCCTGCGATCGTATTCTTTGAAATAAAACTTTTATTGAAAGGCCTTCCTCTTTTTCCAACATCGCGGTGAGATCATCCATATAGGGGTCTATCAGTGAGCCCCTATTTGAATAGGATTTTTCAATCGCCACTCGACCACGGGTCAAGAGTCGATCCACTGATTTTCGATTGACTCCGAACTTTCGAGCAATCTCTCGAACTGACCTATCTTCTGAAAAATAAGCAAATAAAATCTCACTTTGAATCTTTGGACTCAACATTTAATTCTCCAAGTTCGACGGTCGTAGTGGTCTTTAAAACAAATGGCCCTCTGGTTATAACTGAGCCAATGCCTTTATGGTTCGCTGGCTCCTTTTGATCACTGACTTGTGACTCTAAACTCACTAAATAAATTCCAATATCTCCACTGGCTGGCATTCGTACTAAATTCCACTCAACCAATTTCCCTAAACAGCTATCCCATTCTTCTTTAGAGCAACCAGCCAAACTCAACAACTTCTCCGTCCCCCAAAGACACACGCCCTCACGATTCACGCTGGCAGCTAAAGCGACGTAAACCAATCGCTCGACATTGGACAATTTTATCCATAGCCCTGATCTCACTAAATTTTGGTCTATCCAAAAAAATGATCTTGAAAGCTTCCGCATGGGCCCCTCCTTCTCAGATTTGAAAATTGCGACGAATCGAAAATTGTTTACTTAAGGATGACTCAAAAATTTGAGTCGTCTTTCTGCCGCAAAATGCACAATTCTGCAATCCAAGGGCTTGTTTAACCTGGTCAGCCTCGACTTTTGTAGAGTGATCACTAACTATTTTTTTAAAATTTGATTTGGACCGATAAAGCTTTTGGGACTTTGATTGATTCAACTTCCCTTTTTTTGACTGTAAGTATTTTTTCTGCGCTCTACGAACAGAATGTCTACGGCCTTCCCTTGAACAGGATGGACTACAATACCTTTGACCCCGCCAACAACTTTGGCAGATCACAAAACTAACATTACAGATGCCACACTGAATTTGGACCCCATTCAAATTAAATACCTTTGAATTTTCAAAATGGAGTCGTAGAATGAATCTACATGTCGAAATAACTTGGAAAATTTATTCTGACTCAGAAGGGGTGCCCGAATAGCACCCCTTCACTTTTAGAATACTATCATTTTTATAGAGTATTTTGTTTATAACCAGACTTAGGTCTCGTGCCCTGAGCAAAAAACCTAAAGAGTTCAAACTTCAATTCAAATAATTCAAATGATCAATTACAGTGCAAGTGGAGTGGTATACCGCTACACCGCTATTTTTGGCCCACCTTGAATCCGCCGGTAGCAGTTTTCAATAAAACAAGATATATTTTCAATATCAATATAGGCACCGAAAATGACTCAAATCCAATATAATCAAATTCACTTTCCCAATTGAGCCACTTCTGAAGAGTCCATGAAG
>JBJSZW010000031.1:0-11512 GCA_046090565.1 Gammaproteobacteria bacterium | reverse complement strand
TGAAAAATTATGTGTTGTTATTAAACGCTGAACTCTAGACAAATTACTTAAAAAAACACCGAAGTCATGGTAATTCCCCTCAAGAATTAATTCTATATTTTGATAATTATAATTTTGTGTAGACACTTCGTTTTTCGGCGAAATACTTTTTTGAATCACGCCACTGGCCCATGTTTGCTGACTTAATTCTTTTAAAACCATTGATATTTCATTTTTTCTAGGAAATTTTCTTAATAAATTTTTAATCAAAACTTCTATGTCTTTCATCTGAACTTCATAAGCAGATTTATCTTTTAACTGAGAGCTTTTAATATCGAAATCTGATTTAAGGGTTTGTTGTTCAGCAATTAGTGCGGCAATTTGTTCTTCAACAGGGCTTATCGATAAGTAATAGAAAGCTCCCAAAGAAATTAATGTCAGCAGTAATAAAGCAGCATATCTAAACTGTGTTGGCCACAACCCAATTTCATCTAATTTAAGTTCTTCTAGGTTAATATTTTGCATCAACCATTTCCTTCTTCCACTGCAGAGATGATAATTTCAAATTCATAGTCAAATCCTTTTGAACCTACTGAGGAGCCTTGGTTTTTTTGAGTATTGTCTACTATTCTTGTAAGCTTTACTTCTTTAATAAAATTATTTTTCTTGATGTTATCCATGAATTCGCTAACATCTAGATTTTGTTTTGTAATGCCTATCACAGTTATTTTGTTTGCTTCTTTTTTAATTGATTTTATTTTTATCCCTGAAGGGACATTTTGGGAGAACATCAGAAGCATTTTTACATTCATTCCCCTACTTAATTCTACTTCTTTTATAACCAGGAGTCTTTTTTCAATTTCCGCTCTGTCTTTTTCAATATTACCTACAGCTCCTAGTAAGCTTGTTTTTGCCAAAATTTTCATTCTCAATTTTTCATTGTCTTGAAAAATTTGATCCAAATCCGATTGAAGATTAGATTTTAAAAACGACATAAAAACAAATACTAAAGAAACAACCGACGAAGCTAAAATTCCAAACACAATGTTTTTGTTTTTTTTCCTTTCTTCACGCCAAGGCAATAAATTAATTCCTGTTATCATAAATTGCCCTCAAACATAAACCTACTGCCGTTAATAAACTAGACGCTTCTTGCTCTAAGCTTTCTGCTTTCGCATGTTTTCCTAATTTCATTTTGGTGCAAGGATTTCCAACAATGGTTTTTATTTTTGTTTCATTTTTAACCATTTCCTCTAAGTTGTCTAACTTCGAAACTCCACCAAAAAGAATCAAATGTGACAATTCCCCATGTTGGTCTGAAGAATAAAAAAACTGCAAAGCACGATTAATTTGTTGAATGATTGAAAGCTTAAATGGTTCTAACACTTCTGAAAAATAATCATCTGGCAACTCACGTGTTTTATTTAATAAAGAAACTTCTTCAAAAGAAATCCCATAACGCAGTTGTATTTCATCTGTCAGTTGCTTTCCTCCAAAATTTTGCTCTCTGGAATAAATAATATTTTTATTCTCCATAACTGAAAGCGTCATAGAATTTGCGCCTATGTCTAACAATCCTATTTTTTGATCAGGTTCAAACGGGGGCAATTGATCCAAAATCAAAGCAGCTGCTCTTTCTAAAGCCAATGATTCAATATCTACAATATAAGGTTTAAGTTTTACCAATTCTAAAAGAGCCAATTTATTCTCAATAACATTTTTTTTCGCGGCCACTAAAAGCACATCTATTAATTCAGGTCCTTTAGAAGAGGGCCCAATCACTTGATAATCAAAATAAGCTTCTTCTAAATCAAAAGGAATATATCTTTGGGCCTCTAAATAAACTTCGCCTTCTATTTCTGTTTCACTCAAAGCCGCAGCCAATTGTATGGTTCGAGTAACAACCCCTCCTCCACCAACAGCAACCACGGCAGATTTGGCTTGAATTTTATGACGCGTTAAAAGATCCTGAAGGCGAGCTGCCAATGTATCCACATCTTTTATATTTTTATCAATCACTATATTAGGAGGAATCGATTCTATGGCATGGTGATTAATTTGATATTCGTCTTGATCCAATACAATCTGCATGACCTTGATTGCAGAGCTACCGATGTCGATCGCTATACATTCTGGAATCTTGAATATTTTTCTTTCCAACCAAAGCCCTAAATCAAACACGTGCAGTTCCTTTCTTAGTGTTCTAACTTAAATACTAGTGCAGAAAAAAAGTTAGTCAACTAAGATTTGACTATTGACACATTAAATATAGGTCTGCCTATCATGAGTCTCTTCTAGCTAATACGGTGAAATCTATGTTTGTGTTCAAAATCCTTTGGAAATCTCTGATCAGAATCTTGGCCATCGCGATGGTTTTGCCGATCTTTGGGTTAATATACCTAGAACAAAACCTACCCTCTGTTGAAAGCCTGAAAGACATCAAATTACAGGTTCCCCTTAAAGTTTTTTCTAAAGATGGCAAACTCTTAGGTGAATTCGGAGAGAAGAGAAGGATCCCTATCGAACTGAAGCAAGTTCCCCCGCAATTGCTCAAAGCCATGATTGCAACAGAAGATCAGCGATTCTATGAACATCAGGGGGTTGATTTTATTGGCGTTATGCGAGCAGTTAAAACTCTCATCACAACCGGCAGTAAGGCTCAGGGGGGAAGCACCATCACCATGCAAGTGGCTCGAAATTTTTTTCTTTCCAGGGAAAAAACTTTCTTAAGAAAAATCAATGAAATGCTCCTTGCTTTCAAAATTGAACGTAATCTTTCCAAGGATGAAATTTTAAACCTTTATATTAATAGGATCTATTTTGGTAAAAGAGCCTATGGTATTGCCGCTGCCGCAGAAGTTTATTACGGTAAAACCGTGGATGCACTGAACCTGTCAGAAATGGCCATGCTAGCCGGCCTACCTCAGGCGCCCTCTAGTATTAATCCCATTCATTCACCAGAACAGGCCAAGAAACGCCGCCAACATGTTTTGAGCAGAATGCTTGAGTTGAAATACATCAATGCTCAAGAATATGAAATCGCTAATAATGCAGCCTTAAACGCCAAATACCATGGCCCTAAATTCGACGTACCCGCGCCTTATGTGGCTGAAATGGTGCGCCAAGAAATCGTTAAAATATACGGTGAAGAGGCCTATGACATGGGCTTAAGCGTTTATACCTCCATTGATGCACGCCTACAACAAGCCGCGAATGCCGCTCTATACAAAGGTCTCGTAGAATACGATAAACGCCACGGTTTTAGAAAAATCACCCAATTTTTAGCAATCGATTCCCAGCTCAGCTACGAAGAAGTTCTAAAGCATTGGCAACAACAGTTAAGCCATTTGCCTCACCCTCAAACCCTCAAACCGGCAGCTGTTGTTGCCCTAGAATCCAGCCATGCTCTGGTTTTACTGGAAACCGGTGAAGTATTTAAGCTCAGTATTGAACAAATGCGAAGCGCCCGTCCTTCTACCAAAAGCGCCAAGGAATTTTTAAAACTAGGTGCTGTTATTTACCTAGAGCCTTATTCTGCAAAACCTGAAGAACCAAGCACTTATCGCCTGGCTCAAATTCCAAAAGCAGAGGGCGCCTTTGTCGCACTACATCCAGATTCTGGTGCTATTTTGGCTCTCGTCGGCGGATTTGACTATGCAAAAAGCTCTTTTAATCGCGTCACCCAAGCAGAAAGACAGCCCGGCTCTAGCTTCAAGCCTTTTATCTATAGCGCAGCCCTAGAACATGGCTTTACCTTGGCCAGCGTGGTAAGCGATGCCCCCGTTGTTTATTATGATCCCTTCAGTGGCCCCTGGCGCCCCCGAAACGACAAAAATCGCTTTTACGGCCCTTCACGCCTAAGGCTTACTTTGGCCCGTTCACAAAATACAGTTTCTGCTCGATTATTGCAAAGCGTCGGCATTAGCAATGCGATGAATCACATGGCTCAGTTTGGAATCAACACCAAAAAATTACCGCCCTTTTTGTCTTTGGCCCTGGGTTCGGGTTCCATGACACCCCTGGAACTAGGCTCTGCCTACTGCGTGTTTGCCAATGGTGGTTACCGCATAGAACCCTATTTTATTGAAAAAATTCAAGACATTAATGGCCAAACTATTTTCCAGCCCCTGCATATTTCTGTGGCCCAAAACAATGCCACCAGAGCCATTCCTGCCGCCAATGCTTTTTTAATTACTTCAGCCCTTCAAGATGCCATTCGAATCGGAACCGGTGTTCGGGCTAAAACTTTGGGCCGAAGCGATTTATCTGGAAAAACAGGAACCACCAATGATGAAGTCGATGCCTGGTATGCCGGCTTTAACCGCGATATCGTGGCCACCGTTTGGATGGGTTTTGACAATCCCAAGCACCCCCTAAGAGAATATGGCAGCCAAGCCGCCCTCCCTGTATGGATTTATTTTATGGAAGCTGCCTTAAAGGGCAAACCAGAAAACACCTTGGCCCAACCCCCCGAAGTGGTACAAATGAAAATCGATCCCCAAAGTGGCGGTATCGCCCAAGACTACCACAAGGGCGCTATTTTAGAATTCTTTGCGGAGAATAAAACCCCCAATAACAGCCCAAATCTGTACGATGGGATTGGGGATAGTAATAGCATCGCCCCTACTTTCTCCCCAGAGAGCTTGTTTTAGACTATAATTAGGTCTATAATTAGAACTGTTAAAGATGCTTTTAAAGGAGTTGTTTAATGACTAGTCTTGTACTTTCACACATTGTGGCCAGTATTTCTGAATTAAAAAAAGCACCTATGCAAGTCTTGGCTCATGCCAACAATGAACCCATTGCAATTCTCAATCGAAACCAACCCGTGTTTTATTGTGTTCCCTCTAAGCTATTCGAGGCGCTAATCGACACTCTTGAAGATGCTCGATTGGTTGAAATTGTAAAACAACGAGCCAATGAAAAAGAAATTCCGGTAGAATGGGATGACCTATAAAATAACTTTTTTGGATTCTGCACTAAAAGAATGGAATAAACTCGATCACAACACTAAACATCTATTTAAGAAAAAATTACAAGAACGATGCGAAGAACCGTGTATTGAAAAGGACAAATTATCTGGTTTAGAACAATGCTATAAAATGAAATTAAGATCTCTAGGATACCGCCTGGTTTATCAAGTCTTCAAAAATAGAATTATCATACAAGTAGTCGCCATTGGTAAAAGAGATAAAAATTATGTGTACGAATTAGCGCATAAAAGACTCGATGATTAAAAATATCATCATCTCGCCAGACAGTTTTAAACATGCCTGTTCTTCTATTCAGGCAGCTTTAGCGCTTGAAAAAGGCCTTAGACAAGGCCTTGGAACTTCAAAAAAACCATTTAAATTTAAAATTCTAATACGCCCCCTATCTGATGGCGGCGAGGGATTTTTAGAGGTTTGCCAGCATTATTTCGAAAAAAAACTAAAATTAGTTGCTATTTCCTGCCGCACTTTGTATGGCAAAAATAAAAAAATTAACTTTGGCATTTTGAATCAAGATACAGCCATTATTGAATCTGCGAAAATTATAGGCCTGCCTAAATTACCCAGAGCAGAACTTGAGGCGAATTTATGCAAAGCAAATTCTAAAGGTATTGGGGAATGCATCTTAAAAGCGAAAAGCCTGGGATGCAAAAAAATAATCATCGCCCTAGGCGGAACAGGGAGCATTGATGTAGGCCTAGGGGCCCTAAAAATCCTAGAACAAGCACATCAAAAAAATCCCCATTTAAAATTAAGCCAGCTTGAAGTGATGATTTTGCATGATGTTTCAAATCCCTTAAACGGCACCCAAGGCGCAGTACAATACGCCTTTCAAAAAGGCCTCAAGCCCAAAGATAAAAGCTTATTGATTCAAAAATTGAACCAAACAACACAATACTTAGAAAAAAAATATGGGAAAAAAATAAGTTCTATCCCAGGCCTAGGGGCTGCGGGCGGCTTGGCTGCTGGCCTATACGCCTTTTTTAAGAAGGCTGAATTAAAAACTGGCAGCCAATGGTTATTTGAAAAAACAACATGGCAAAATAACATCCATGCCCAGGATTTGGTAATCACTGGCGAAGGCAACTTAGATCCTCAAACCTTGGCAGGCAAACTGCCCTGGCAAATTTTAAATTTGGCCAAGGCTCGGGACGCTTATGCCATTGCTGTGGCGGGTCGAATTACAAACCCCCGGCAATTATTAAACGCCGGCCTTGGGCGCTTTCAGGCCTTGTTTGAATTATCAGATCCCAATTCCAGTAATAATCCAAAAGCTTTAGCAGCAGCCCTAAAAGCCACACCCAAGCGCTTAGAAGCCGCAGGCCAAATGATCGCCAAAATGCTTTTATTGCAGAAATCGTAATTCTTGCCCAAACTTTGAAAGGCTATAACTTAATAGGGAGCAGGCCTTGAACAAACCAAAAATTTTAGTGACGCGACAATTACCCATTCCAGCCATGCAGGTTTTAACCAACCATTTTGAAGTTACAGTGAATTCAGAAAATAAAATCATGTCCAAGGCCAGTATCCAACGCTTGATTGTGGATCAAGATGCTTTGTTGTGTTTACTTACTGATCAAATTGATTCAGATATTATCGATGCTGCTAAAAAGCTTAAAGTCATTTCTAATTTTGCAGTAGGTTTTAATAATATAGATGTGAATCATGCACAAAAAAAGGGCATTAAAGTCTGCATTACCCCTGGTGTTTTAACCGAGGCCACAGCTGATCTTACCTGGGCTCTGATTTTAGCCTGCACCAGGCACATTGTCAGAGCCGATCAATTCACCCGGAACAAACAATTCATTGGCTGGGATCCCAGTTTATTTCTAGGACTAGAACTGAGTGGAAAAACCCTAGGCATTTTGGGAATGGGCAGAATTGGACAGGCGGTTGCCAAACGAGCTCTGGCTTTTAACATGAAAGTGATTTACAACAGTCGAAGCAATAAATTTTTAGAACAAGCCCATTTTGTCGATTTTGAAACCCTGCTGAAAGAGTCTGATATTTTAAGTATCCATGCCCCCTACAGCCCTGATTTGAAACATCTTTTTTGCAATACTACTTTCAATCAAATGAAAAAAGAAGCTTATCTCATCAATACAGCCCGAGGGCCCATTGTCGATGAAGCGCACTTGGTTGATGCCTTAGAAAAAAATGGCATCGCTGGTGCAGGGCTTGATGTCTATGAATTTGAGCCTAAAATTCACCCCGAATTACTTAATCTAGAGTCTGTGGTTCTACTGCCACACATTGGCAGTGCCACCCAAGATACGCGAGAAAAAATGGCTCTTATGGCCGTTGAAAATGCAATTGGTGTGCTTTTTAATCAAAAAATACATGCCATTGCAAGCCCTTGAATTTTCAATGATTTGCAAGAACACCAAATTTCTTGCACAATATCTTAAATAGCAAAAGGAGAACCTTGTGGGTTTTAATAAACATACCATCAGCCTTGGCATGGCCTCTTTAGCTTTGCTTGCTGGTCCTGCCTTTGCAGATTGGCAAGTCAATATGCATCCTGGCGTCACTTCTGTTAGCCAAGACATTTATAGCCTGCATATGACTATCCTTTACATTTGTGCTGTGATTGGGCTCCTGGTTTTTGGGGTCATGTTCTATGCTTTGATCAAACATCGCAAATCCATTGGTCACCAAGCCGCCCATTTTCATGAAAGTACGACTGTTGAAATTTTATGGACCCTCATTCCTTTTATTATTTTGATAGCCATGGCTATTCCGGCTACGCGTACTTTAATTCATATGGACAATACTGAAAAATCTGATCTAACGATTAAAATTATTGGCTATCAATGGTTTTGGGAATACGAGTACATGGACAAACATGTCGTTTTTAGAAGCACATTGTCAACTCCTCAAGAACAAATTCGAAACCTGGATCGCAAAAATCCCAACTATCTTCTAGAAGTAGATGAACCACTGGTTCTACCGGTTGGCAAAAAAATTCGATTTGTCCTCACTTCCAATGATGTGATCCATTCCTGGTGGGTACCTGCCTTGGGCATAAAACGAGATACCAATCCTGGTTTTATTAATGAAACTTGGGCCAAAATTGAAAAAACGGGGAGATACACTGGGCAATGTGCTGAACTTTGCGGTGCAAACCATGGTTTCATGCCCATTGTGATTGAAGCCAAATCTGAAGCTGAATACGAAGCTTGGTTGAAAGCCAAACAGCACTCTGCAGCTTCTGGAACCTAAATTTTTTTATTTTAATTTTTAAGGACAAATGCTTTATGCATAGCCATAGCCAACACAACCTAGACGATCAACACTTCCATGGCCCAGAAAAAGGCTTTCGCCGTTGGTTATTCACCACCAACCACAAAGACATTGGAAGCATGTATTTGATTTTTAGCCTTACCATGCTGATCATTGGCGGCAGCCTCGCACTTTGCATTCGCATGGAACTTTTCAAACCTGGATTACAATTTTTTGAAAACAATACGTTCAATCAATTCACCACTTTACACGGCCTGATCATGGTCTTTGGTGCTGTCATGCCCGCTTTTACAGGCCTGGCAAACTGGATGATTCCCTTAATGATTGGCGCACCAGACATGGCTTTGCCCCGCCTGAACAATTGGTCTTTTTGGTTGCTTCCCGCTGCCTTTGGCATCTTAATTTCTTCCGTATTCATGGAACAAGGTGGCCCTAATTTTGGTTGGACTTTTTATGCGCCGCTTTCAACCAAATTTGGCCCCCCCAGCACTGATTTCTTTATTCTTTCGGTTCATCTCATGGGTATTTCATCGATTATGGGCGCCATCAATGTGATTGCCACCGTGCTGAACATGCGCGCCCCCGGGATGACACTCATGAAAATGCCTATTTTTGTTTGGACTTGGCTGATTACTGCATTTTTGTTGATTGCCGTCATGCCTGTTTTGGCAGGTGCTGTGACCATGATGTTATTCGACAGACACTTCGGCACCAGCTTTTTCAATGCAGCCGGTGGCGGCGATCCTGTTTTATTCCAGCATTTGTTCTGGTTTTTTGGGCACCCTGAAGTTTATATTATGATTTTGCCTAGTTTTGGAATTATTTCAGAAATTTTACCTACTTTCTCAAGAAAAACGATTTTTGGCTACCCTTCCATGGTATATGCCACCTCCTCTATTGCGGTTTTGTCTTTCATCGTTTGGGCCCACCACATGTTCACCTCCGGTATGCCAGTTGCTGGGCAAATCTATTTCATGTATGCCACCATGCTGATCGCTGTGCCCACTGGAGTTAAAATTTTCAACTGGGTGGCTACCCTTTTCAGGGGGTCTATCAGTTTCGAAACGCCCATGCTATTTGCCTTAGGCTTTTTGATACTTTTTACCTTTGGCGGTTTTTCTGGACTCATGCTAGCCATTGTCCCAGCAGACATCCAATACCATGACAGCTATTTTGTGGTCGCACACTTTCACTACGTTTTAGTACCAGGCGCCGTTTTTGCTATCATTGCTTCTGTTTACTATTGGTTACCCAAATGGTCCGGTAAAATGTACAGCGAAGTTCTAGGCAAGCTACACTTTTGGCTTTCTTTTATTGGCTTGAACCTAACCTTTTTTCCCATGCATTTCTTAGGCCTTGCCGGTATGCCACGTAGAATTCCAGATTATGCCCTGCAATACACGCATTACAACCAAATGGCATCCATTGGTGGGTTTTTGTTTGGTTCTGCACAAATTTTATTTATTTATATCGTTATTCGCTGCATCCTAAAGGGCAAACCTGCTCCAGCAAAACCTTGGGATGGCGCCAAAAGCTTAGAATGGACCGTGCCTTCACCTGCGCCTTACCATACCTTCGAAACACCACCGAAACTTGAACATTAAAATACTTCAAGGCCTGTTATGCTAAATACTCAAACTAAAAAAACACAGATCCAAAAAACAACCCGCAAAATACTGATCACGGTAGGCCTGATGTTTGGCTTTGCATTCGCGATGATACCGTTTTATAACAGTTTTTGTAAAATAACAGGCCTCAATGGTAAAGTAGAATTAGTCCCTTCTAAAAAGCAGGAAAAATATTTCGCCTCTACCCGCCAAGTTTTGGTCGAATTGGATTCCACTGTTAACAAAGCACTGCCCATTCACTTCAAGCCTACACAAAGACAGCTTCAAGTGCATCCTGGCACTGTACATAAAACCTATTTCACAGCCACCAATACCTCAAATAAAACTTTGGTTTTTCAGGCCATACCCAGTATTTCTCCAGGTTTGGCAGCCCAACATTTTCAAAAATTAGAATGCTTCTGTTTTCAAAGGCAAGAATTAAAAGCAGGCGCCACCGTAGAATTTCCACTACAATTTGTGTTATCCAATAAGTTGCCACAGGATATCGAGCAACTCACGCTTTCCTATACCATTTATGAAATGGAGAATTCTTAAATGACTCATCCTAAAACAGATTCTTCTATTGCTTCTAAGTATTATGTCCCCCATTCAAGCTACTGGCCCATACTGGGAACCATTGCCTTGGCCTTGATTGCAATAGGCGCTGCCAATGCCCTACAAAATGCTGCCCATGGTTTCCCAACTTTAAGCCTGGGCCTTTTGGTGTTTGCAGGCACTTTATTTGGCTGGTTTGGTTCTGTTATCAAAGAAAGCCTCTCAGGTCTATACAATGATCAAATGGATCGTTCTTTCCGCTGGGGCATGGCTTGGTTTATTTTTTCAGAATTTATGTTTTTTGCTGCTTTTTTTGGCGCCTTGTTTTACATCAGAAACGTCAGTTTGCCTTGGCTGGGTGGTTTCGGAGATCGCGGTGAAAGCAATCTGCTCTGGCCCCAGTTCAAAGCCACTTGGCCTCTTTTAAACAATCCCAATCCTGAACTGTTTGGAAACATCAAACATGCCATGGGCGCCTGGGGTTTGCCTTTTATTAATACCTTAATTTTATTAAGCTCTGGCATCACTGTGACTTGGGCACACCATGGCCTAAGAACTAAGAATCAAAAAGCACTGACTTTAGGTCTGTTCTTAACTTTTATGCTGGGTTTTATCTTTTTAGGCCTACAAGCTTATGAATACATTCATGCCTATCGGGACTTAGATTTAAAAATTAATCATGGCATCTATGGTGCTACTTTTTACATGCTCACAGGTTTTCATGGCCTGCATGTTCTCATGGGTTCTATCATGTTGGTGATTATCTGGTTGCGTTCACTCAAACATCATTTTACACCCCAAAAACATTTTGCCTTTGAAGCAGTGGCCTGGTACTGGCATTTTGTAGATGTGGTCTGGCTATTTTTATTTGTGTTTGTGTATTGGATTTAAAATGAATAAAATGCCCACCAAGATCAGCACCATGATCAATTCAATCAGAGTGAAACCCGACTCTCTTTTTTGAAAACCTATTTTAGGGCCCGCTGACAACACCGGTGGAAATATTATAACTGAAACTCCCTACGGCTGAAGCCGAGGGGTTCTAAGAACAAAATTGAAAACTCTCTTTGGCTCTCAGAAATACTTGCGCATTTCTTACAGCATCCAAAGCATCATTCTCAACCGATTTCTCTTTAA
>JBJSZW010000030.1:0-7713 GCA_046090565.1 Gammaproteobacteria bacterium | reverse complement strand
TTTCTAAAAGCCTAATGCAATGCCGCTCTGGCTGCTACTACACATGCGTTTGGGTGTTAACACGCCATTTTCTTCTAAAGTGACTAAGCCTATAAATTTCTGATCCCGATTAAATAAGCTGATTACAGTGCCCAGGGCTTGAGATTTAATAGCTTCTGGCAAATCTTCACCCATGAATAAGCTTCTGCCCTGCAATAAACTTTTACAAAGCTCCCAGTTATTTAAATGCATCTTGGGTATATTGGGATTATTTAAAAACAAAGTATCTATGTCGTATAATTTAATTGATTTTATGGCCTGATTTTGGATTTCTAATTTTTCTAGTGCTTCTAATTCTTCTAGCGAATAAGCCTGTATTTTATTTTTATTTTCTAGTATTGAAAAATTCCCCACAGCTTCACGCCTTAATGCTGTAACATGTGCGTAGACACCTAAAGCTATGCCTAGATCATCTATCAAAGAACGAATATAAGTTCCCTTACTGCAAAACACCTGAAAAGTTGCAGACTGGGTTTCTGGATGAATATTTAAAATTTTAATGGCATAGATATGAATCATTCTTGCCTTGGATGCAGCTAAATTATTAAGGCTATCTAGATTAATTCTTGAATCTAGGCCTTGTTTGGCAGCCTGGGTCTTATTTTTTCGGGCTATTTTATACAGGGCCTGGCCTTCGTGCTTCAACGCTGAATAAATCGGTGGGTTTTGTTTGATTCGACCGATAAAAGGCTTTAAATGATTTAATAGATTTTCTGAATTTAAAAACGCTGCGATTTGACTGCTGGTTTGTTCAGAGTTGGCAATCACTTGGCCTTCGCTGTCTGCAGTATCTGTGCGCTGTCCAAATTTTGCAGTGACTGTATAGGTTTTATCTGCGTCTAAAAGATAGCCCAGGTATTTTGTCATTTCTCCCAAGCAAATGGGCAACAAACCCGTTGCGAGGGGATCCAAACTCCCGCCATGTCCTGCTTTTTTGGTTTTTAGGATTCTTCTAACTTTTTGCAGGGCCTGGTGCGAACTCATGCCACTGGGTTTATCCAACCATAAAAGGCCTATGCGCAAGCTAATTCTTCAGAAACCTTTTGTAGCAGATCATCCAAACGCTGATTTTCACGGCTGCGTTCGTCCAATTGAAAAATAATTTTAGGCATCATTTTCATGGTCCAATTTTCGGCCAAAATGCCTCTGAAAAAACCGCTGGCCTTGTTCAAAACTGCGACCATTTCTTTTTCATGAGCTTTATCTTGGTTAGTCTCTGTGCTTAAAAAAGTCACATAAATTTTAGCCAAGCCAATGTCTGGGCTCACTTTAATTTCCGAAATATTCACCATGCCAACCCTGGGATCTCTGAATTTTAAAAATCCCCGGCCTAGCTCCCGCCTTAATAAGGCTTCTACTCGCGCAATTCGATTAGATTTCTCGTTTGACTTCAACTGTTTCATACACTTCTATTTGGTCTCCAACCCTTACATCATTATAATTTTTAACACCAATACCACATTCTGTTCCATTACGCACTTCAGACACATCGTCTTTGAAGCGACGCAAGGACTCTAATTCGCCCTGATAAATCACGACGTTTTCTCTTAATACACGAATCGGACAACCGCGCTTCACCACGCCTTCTGTGACCATGCAGCCTGCAATCGCACCTAATTTTGGTGAACGGAAGACATCACGTACCATCGCTAATCCGACTTGTCTTTCTTGGAACATGGGGCCCAATAAACCAGAAATAGCAGCTTTAATGTGATCAATCACATCGTAAATAACACTGAAATAGTGTAATTTTAAGCCTTCTTTTTCTACCAGGGCTTTAGCCGTGCTGTCTGCACGAACGTTAAAGCCTATCAATACCGCTTCTGAGGCCATGGCCAAATTCACATCCGATTCATTGATACCACCCACGCCACTGGAGACTATTTTTATCTTCACTTGCTCAGAAGATAAGGCTTCTAAAGCCGAGGCTAGGGCTTCTGAAGATCCCTGTACATCGGATTTCAGAACAATGTTCAAGCCCTTGAGTTCCGCTTTTTGCAATTTGGCAAATAAACCCTCTAATTTAGAACTGGATTGTCTAGCTAAGCGCGCATCTCTTTCTTTGTTTTGTCTGAGTAAAGCGACTTCTCGCGCTCTTTTTTCATCAGGCACGACAATGAATTCATCGCCGGCATTAGGTAAGCCTGATAGGCCTAAAATTTCAATGGGGTTTGAGGGCCCTGCTTGTTTCACTTGTTTACCTTGATCGTCCGTAATCACACGAACACGTCCATATTCAATACCTGCCAGTACAATATCACCATTGGCTAAAGAACCCTGCTGCACCAATAAGGTTGCAACCGGACCACGACCGCGATCCAAACGAGTTTCTAAAACAATGCCCTGTGCTGGACCACGTGCCACTGCTTTTAATTCCAAGACTTCTGCTTGTAAAAGAACTGTTTCTAGCAATTGATCCATACCTGTACCTACTTTGGCAGAAACAGGCACAAACATGGTATCCCCACCCCAGGCTTCAGGAATTAATTCATGTTGGGAGAGATCATTGTAGATTTTATCTAAGTCTGCGGTATTTTTGTCTATTTTATTAACGGCCACTACCAAAGGAACACCCGCTGCTTTGGCATGCTTGATGGCCTCGATGGTTTGAGGCATGACGCCATCATCCGCAGCGACCACTAAGATCACCAAATCAGTTGCTTTGGCGCCGCGTGCACGCATGGCAGTAAAGGCGGCATGGCCTGGTGTATCTAAGAAAGTAATTTGACCCTTAGGCGTCTTCACGCTATAGGCACCAATGTGCTGAGTAATACCCCCGGCTTCTCCTGCTGCTACTTTTGCTCGACGAATATAATCTAACAAAGAAGTTTTACCGTGGTCCACATGTCCCATCACAGTAACCACGGGTGCACGGGATTGCATCGCATCAGCCTGGTATTCAATGTTTAAAGAATCTTCTAAGGCATTAGAATTGATAAATTTGGCTTTGTGTCCAAATTCCTCAACCACCAAGGCCGCTGTTGTTTGATCCAAAACTTGATTAATCGTAGACATTACGCCCAACTTCATCATGGTTTTTATCACTTCAGAGCCTTTAATAGACATTTTCTGAGCTAATTCGCCCAATACAATCGTTTCTGGAATTTCAACTTCATAAACGACTGGCGCTGTTGGTTTTTCAAACATGTGTTTTTTCAAAGATTCCTGCACCCGAGACAAATGGGTATTCGTTCTTTTAACTTCTTCAACTTTTCTTGTTTTTCTACGCCGCGGACGATCATCATCTAAAAGCGCAACATCTGTATCTTCTGTGGTTTCTGTGACCATGGCTATTTGTTTCAAAATTCTACCCTTGGATTTTTTCCAATCATTACCAAACCCCGTTGCAGCTGCTGGATGTTTCCCCGAACCTGCATCCGCACCACCTGAACGCCCCGAACCGGACCCCTGTGAACCTTGTTTTTTGTGTCCTGCATGTGTTTTGGTATTCGCATGCTTTGGATCTGCCGGCTTTGTCGCTGGAATATTATTTTTTGAGTCTTCTTTTTTCGGCGCTGTGGCTTGATTTTTAGATTCAATCACAGAACCCGATTCAATCGCTGTATTTTCAGCCAATCCGTTTGGCGTTTTTTGTCCCTCTAACCTAACTGTATCTGTAGGCTTGTCTACTAAGATTTCTTTCGTTTCTAGGGTTTCTAGCTTAACCTCTGGTTCTGGGATAATCTCTGCTTCAGTTGCTGTTGGGTTATCTTTTTTAACATAAACCCGTTTTTGCTTCCGAACCACACTCACTGTTGTTTTTTTGCCAGAGGATTGGGTGACCCTCAATTCACTCACGCTCGTTCGGCGCAAAGTAATTTTCTTGGGCCCCAGGCTATCTGATTTTAAAAAAGACAAGAGAGATTGCTTTTCATCTTGGTTAATGGCATCCTGGGGCTGTTTTGCAGCAATCCCAGCGGCTGTTAATTGAGACATTAATTTTTCTACGGGAATCCCGATGGATTCTGCAAATTGTTGAACCGTTACGTCTGTCATGGTTTTTCCCCTCTCAATTATCTCTCAATTAATTATTAGCAAACCAATGGGCTCTTGCTTCTAGAATCAAAGCAGAGGCTGCTTTATTGCTTAAACCAGAGATTTCTACCAATTCATCCACCGACTGTTCAGCTAAATCATCACGTGTTTTAATTCCAGCTTTGTGCAATTTTTCCAATAAACTTTCATCCAAACCTGGCAATTTCAATAGTTCTGGATCCAAATCTTTCAAGCGTTCTTCAGAAGCAATGGCTGCTGTGACCAAATAATCTTTGGATCGGGATCGAAGTTCTTGCACTAATTCTTCATCGAAACCATCAATGCCCAATAATTCCTGAAGTGGGACATAAGCCACTTCTTCGATACTGGCAAAACCTTCACCAATTAGAATTTGAGCAACCTCTTCATCCACGCCTAAGGCCCCTATGAACAATTGCTGAAGCCTTGCATTTTCAGCCTGGCTGCGCTCTTCTGCTTGTTTATCTGACATGACATTCAATTCCCAACCGGTTAAAGCGGCAGCCAAACGAATGTTCTGACCATTGCGTCCTATCGCTTGAGACAAAAAGGCTTCTTGAACGGCAATATCCATGGTATGGGCATCTTCATCCACTACGATAGAGACCACTTCCGCAGGAGCCATCGCATTCATCACGAGCTGTGCAGGATTATCATCCCATAAGATGATATCCACTCGCTCGCCCCCTAGTTCATTTGAAACGGCCTGAACACGTGCACCACGCATCCCAACGCAAGCGCCCACCGGATCAATACGGCCATCATTGGTTTTTACCGCAATTTTGGCTCTTACGCCTGGATCTCGGGCACAGGCTTTTATTTCAATAATTCCTTCCCCTACTTCTGGTACTTCAATTTTGAATAGTTCAATCAGCATTTCATTACAAGCACGACTCAAAACTAATTGTGGCCCCCGTTGATCTTGAGAAACAGACTGTAAATAAGCTCGAACTCGATCGCCCGGTCTGTAAGCTTCTTTGGGGAGAATTTGATCTCGTCTTAACAAAGCTTCTGCATTACTGCCTAAGTCTACAATAATGGTATCTCGGGTGTTCTTCTTAACCAATCCCATGACCAATTGGCCCACTTTGGCTTTGAATTCTTCTGCAATCACAGCCCGTTCGGCATCTCGAACTTTTTGAAGGATCACTTGTTTAGCCGTTTGAGCAGCTATTCTTCCAAATTCAACCGATTCCATCATCTCTTCAATTTGATCGCCGAGGGTATAACGCTTTCCTGGGTATTTGTGTTCAACTTCTGCAAGCGTTATGACTTGTTCTCTGGGTAAGGCAAGTGCTTCTAGATTTTCTTCCAAATCAGACACGATCGTCCAAACACGAAAAGTTTCATAAGTACCAGATTTTCGATCAATGACGACCTTGATATCCCAATCTGCACCGTAGCGCTTTTTACTAGCAGAGACCAAAGCGGCCTCAATGGCCTGAAAAATAACTTCTTCGGACACACCTTTCTCGTTCGAAAGCGCGCCAACAACCAATTTTAAGGGAATCTCTTTGCTCATTTTTTAGCACCTCTGAAAAATTTAAAGTACCCAGCTACCAAACAGGAACGACCCTTACTTGATCGACTTCAGCCGTTTTCAAGATGACCTCCTCAGAGGGGTCTTCCAGGGATAAACGAATTTCCTGCCCATCAGCTTGCAGCAAATTTCCCTTAAAGTTTCGACGCCCTTGAACAGGAATCTTCATTTTGACCAACACCAATTTATTCAAATACCGCTGCATTTGATCCACTGTGAATAAAATTCTATCCACACCTGGCGATGAAACTTCCAACAAATAACTTCTTTCTAGAAGCTGTGAAACATCTAAAGCCGCCCCAATGGCTCGGCTATTTTTTTCACAGTCTTCCGTTGTTACTCGGGGATCTTCTCCCTCTTTTTCAATATAAATTCGCAACAAATCCCTGTGCTGTCTGGCACAGTATTCGAGGCCCACCAAATAACAAGCCTGAGCTTGAATGGCCGGTATGATCACCTTCTCTATATCTAAGTATCTTCGCATGATGTATCTTGTATATCAACACAAACAAAAAATGGGCTATAGAGCCCATTTAATTGTTTGCAAAATTTGGTTGCGGGGGCAGGATTTGAACCTACGACCTTCGGGTTATGAGCCCGACGAGCTGCCAGACTGCTCCACCCCGCGATTAAAAACTTAACTTAAAGCAATCATACTACAGCTTTCCTATTTGATCAACTGTTTATAGACAGCCTCTCCCCCTGTTTTCCAAAAATTTTTTAAAATATTTTCAAGGCCCTCTTGGGAATCGAAACTCTTGAAGCCTCTGGCATACAGACGCATTGCTCCATTAAGACAAAAGCCAAAAAGTATAGACCAGGCCATGGCCTGAACGGTGCAGCAATTCGCCATAGAAATTATAGATCCAAACCAGGACCAAAAATCCCAGGGCTCCATAATAAGGCCAAAATCTTCCGAATTGTCCCACTACGGTTCCTAAAACTATTCTAGGGCAGACTTAATATAATCCGGATCCTCACTGTATGCATCTAATTGATTGTCCCAATCAACCAATGCTCTGAGCGCTTTTTTCGCCTTTTCATTCGAAGTATCTAATTTCAAAGCTTTCTGATAAGCCTGAGCGGCTGCTTGCCATTTTCCTTCTGCATAAAAGGCTTCACCTGCTTTATAGGCTAGCTCGGCAGCCTGTTTGTCTACGACCTTGTCTGTCGCCTTTACACTACTGGTTTCTGCTTGTACACCTTGAAAGCAAAAACTTAGAAAAATTAATAAAGCCATCCTTTTCTTCATATCCACCCCGCTTTAAGAAATATCCACCTTTTCAACATAGCAGGAAGATTGGCATTCAAGCAAGTAGCCACTCAAAAACAAAAGCCCCGTATTTTTAGTACGAGGCTTTTATCCAGATATTTATACCAGCTTTAAGAGGACGGCAAGGCGTATCTTGCTCTATTGTGGGCTAATCTGGCCACAATTGCTGCGTCTAAAGCTTCTTCTGAAGGGGCTGCACTTGATCCAGCACTCGCGCCACTGGCTTCAGAAGCTGGCATCAATGCCAAAAAGGCTGAGCTATTGGCTGCTAGTTTACGAGCCTCTTCTTCAGTTTTAGCTTTTGCTAAAATTTCATAGGCAATTTTGTCTTCCTCAATGTCTTTGCGCATGGAAGCCAAGACTTCATCCATAAATTTTGCAGGATTAGACAAATTCCCCAAGGAACCAAAGGTGGTTTCTGAAATGACTTTTCCAACCACTTCTGTGCATGGAGATGCGTAATTACAGGTCATGACATGCACTTTGATGCCTTTATCGGCCAGGCGTTTGATTTCTTCACGCCAATCCAAGCGAGAAGGAATACTTTCCAAGCTCGGAAACTCATCTCGAACAATGGAATCTTTGTAAACTTGAGATTTGCGTTCTGGATCAGCTGCTAAATTCCAAGACGCATCTGCCGCATGGGGGGGGGCATCAAAAACCATGAACACATTGCGAATAATATTTGCCGATTCTGTAGTGCTGGCCACATGCCATTCTAAATCATGTGCTTTTCTTAAGCTTAATTCCATGCATTCTGGAAAATCCGAACCACCTAAAACTTCCAATCTTTCAAGAAATTCTAGGGCGCTATTTCCGCCTTCTATTTTATCTGTGAACTTTTGAA
>JBJSZW010000029.1:0-6260 GCA_046090565.1 Gammaproteobacteria bacterium | reverse complement strand
ATTCTGGTTTGTCCGCCCACTAAAATCACGGCATCGATTTTATCAATGGTTTTATTCGCATCTTTTAATGCAATTCTGCAAGGTTCTATGGTGTTTTTCACCAAATCTTCAACCAAAGATTCAAATTTAGAACGCGTAATTTTGATATTTAAATGTTTGGGTCCAGAAGCATCTGCCGTGATATAAGGCAAATTGATATCCGTTTGTTCACGGTTTGAAAGTTCAATTTTTGCTTTTTCTGCTGCTTCTTTCAAACGTTGCAAAGCAATCGGATCTTTTTTCAAATCAATACCGGATTCAGATTTGAATTCTTGAATCAAGTAATCCATTAACCTTAAGTCGAAATCTTCACCACCCAAGAAAGTATCACCATTAGTGGCTAGCACTTCAAACTGATGTTCGCCATCTACAGAAGCTATTTCAATAATGGAGACATCGAAAGTACCCCCCCCTAAGTCATAAACTGCAATGGTGGAATCACCTTTTTGCTTGTCCATACCATAGGCTAAAGCTGCTGCGGTGGGTTCATTGATAATTCGCTTCACTTCTAAGCCTGCAATTCGACCCGCATCTTTGGTTGCTTGACGTTGTGCATCATTAAAATAAGCCGGTACAGTAACAACTGCAGATTTAACCTCATGACCTAAGAAATCTTCAGCTGTTTTCTTCATTTTGATTAAAATTTCTGCAGACACTTGCTGGGCTGCCAATTTTTTACCATCCACTTCTACCCAAGCATCACCATTATCTGCCGCACTGATTTTATAGGGTACTACTTTCATGGCTTTTTGAACTTCTGCATCGGAAGCTTTGCGCCCAATCAAGCGTTTCACTGCAAAAATGGTGTGTTCTGGATTCACCACTCTTTGATTTTTTGCAAGTTCACCTACTAATTTTTCGCTGTCTTTGGTATAAGCGACTATAGACGGGGTGGTTCTTCGGCCTTCGCTATTTTCAATCACGCGAACTTGGCCACCTTGTAACACTGCGACACATGAATTGGTGGTACCTAAATCGATGCCTATAACGACGTCGTTTGCCATAATTGGGGCTCTCCTGCTAAAATTTTTTATTGATTAAAATTAATTAAATTGCTTTACCCTAGAATCTAGGGTCATGCTGACATATTTCAAGCCTGCTCATCGACCTGGCTGTTAATAGATGTTCTAGCAATGATCACTCGGGCGGGTCTTAACAATCGTTCTTGCAACAAATAACCTTTTTGTGCAACAGCCAAAATGCTATTTTCTAGCACATTAGGGACCTCTTGGGCTGAAAGCGCCTCATGAAAATTAGGGTTGAATAAATCTCCATGATTAGGATTCAATTGCTTGATCCCAAATTTATCCAAAGTATCCAACAACAATTTATAGGTTAATTCCATGCCCTCTTTAATAGCTTTCACGGCTGCTTGGGCTTCTGGATTGCCCTCTGCATTCGTATTGGCTGCTTGAATACCCATCTCAAAAGTGTCTAACACGGATAAAAGCTCTTTGGCCAAACGCTCCATACCATATTTATGTGCATTTTCAACATCCAAACGTGCCCTGCGTTGAGCATTGTCTAAATCTGCTTTGGCTCTTACAAACAAGTCCCAATTTTCAGCAGCCTTGGCCTGTGCTGTCTCCAACTCGGTTTGAGCATTCACTGCTGAATTAATAGGCGTAGATACTTGTTCTTCAGAAATACCTGAGCCATTGGAAGTATGAATCTTTTCTTCTTGCATTTACTTACCCTCTGTAGTCCAATCAATAATAAAATAAACTGATTTCGAATATGGGGATGGTATCTAATTATTAAAGCCCATTTTAAAAAGGGCACCAAAACTCATTCATTTTATCTGCTATCCTTCAATACAGGCTCCATAATGAATTATTTTGAATTATTTACCCACAAATGAAGAGTTAATGATCGCTCAACACACAAAAAACCTAAGCCTCTAAACAGAGAATTTGATATGATTTGATATACTAGGGCCCTATGAACCATGAATTTTGGATGAAAAAAGCCCTCAAGTTGGCTCAAAAAGCCGAAGAACAAGGCGAAGTCCCTGTTGGGGCTGTTCTAATCGATGAAGCAGGTACTTTAATCGCTGAGGGCTGGAACCAACCCATTGCCTCTTGCGATCCTTCTGCCCATGCAGAGATTGTTGCGATTCGCAAAGGGGGCCTGATTTTACAAAACTATCGCCTAGTCAATACTACTTTGTACGTTACCCTAGAACCCTGCCTCATGTGCTTGGGGGCAATGATTCATGCGCGGATCAAACATTTGGTATTTGGCACTCCAGACCCCAAAACAGGTGCCATTCAAAGCGCTTTTACTTTATTAGACTCATTAGACTCAAACCAAAGAAATAGATTCAATCATACCATAACTTATGAGTCTGGTGTTTTAGCGCAAGAAAGCAAAATTTTATTACAAAATTTTTTTAAAAGTAGACGTTCCGCAACTTAGGGCTTAATCTTAAATAATGCCTATCCCAAATATTAAAAAACAACCCAAATGCTTTCGAAATATTTTTGCTTTTAGTCTCATGGAAATCATGATCGTCGTTGCCTTAATTGCTGTTTTAGGCGCTTTAGGCATCCCTGCTTATAAAAATTATACCAATCGTTCAAAAATTTCAGAAATTCTTGGCATCATTCATTCCCTACAACCCACCGTACAAAGCTATTTTACCCAGTACGGTGTTTGCCCTAGAGCTTTTGATTTAAACTTGACTTCTAATGCTAACTGGCCTTTGTATTATTTTGCGGAAGACGCTTATACTGCAAATTTTAAATACATTGATATCTTATACATCGCTCCCGTTGGTTCTACCTGTGCCATCAATACTGTCACCCAAAATGAACCCAAAAGAACAGCTTTGGGCTTAGATTCGGGATCATTTTTGCAATTTCAATACATGGGGAAATATATTAGCGGTGCAGACACGTTTGAATGGGCCTGTATTTGTGATCCAACACCAGATACGGCTAACTTACAATTTTGTCCTAAACATTGCAGCATCAACGTCTATCCACCCGGCTATCCTTAATTTATTTAATCAGATTTTTTTGTATTTGATTCTCAAAAAACCGATCCAAAAACGCACGCGTAATATCTTTGGCCAATCCGCTGTGATTGTTTTCAACCAAAACTGCGATTGCAATTTTAGGATTTTCAACCGGGGCAAAAGCAATCATCCAGGCATGATCTCGTAAATGGGCTTTTACTTTATTTTTTTCATATTTTTCATTGGCTTTTAAACTAAAAACCTGGGCTGTTCCGCTTTTGGCTGCAATGGTATACTTTAAACCATGACTGATTCTATAGGCCGTTCCATTAGGCGCATGAATAACTTTTTTCATGCCTTGAATCACCATTTCCCAATCCTCAGGATGTTCTATTTTTACTTGTTGAATGGGTTCTGGCTTTTTTTCTGTTTTTAAAACACTTAAGGGATAAGCCCAACCCTTATTCGCTAAAAGCATGGTCATTTTAGCCATTTGAATGGGGGTGACCATCATATAACCCTGGCCAATGCCTATATTTAAAGTTTCACCTGGGAACCAGGCTTGTTTTCTAACCCTTTGCTTCCATTCACGAGAGGGCACCAGGCCTTTTGAATCTGGTGCGATGTCTATGCCGGTATTGGCGCCCAAGCCAAAGGATTTATAAATTTCCTCCAGCTTATCCACGCCTAATTTTTGAGCCAAATGCCAAAAATAGGTGTCCGAGCTTTCTACAATGGCTTTTTCTAAATCGACCCAACCATGACCCCCTTTTTTCCAATTCCAATCCTTGTACAAACGGGTGTCATTTTTTAAGCGGAACCAACCTGGATCGTAAATTTTCAATTGGCCTTGTAAAATTCCCCAATCCAAACTCTTAACCGCTAAAATAGGCTTGATAATCGATCCTGGTGGATAAACGCCATTTAGGGCTCTGTTTAACAATGGCGTGTCTGGATTTTCTCGAAGTTGTCTGTAATTTTCGGAAGAAATACCACGCACAAATAAATTAGCATCGTAAGAAGGCAAACTCACCAAAGTCAGCACTTCTCCGTTATTGGGATCCAGAGCAACAATGGCGCCCTTGCTTTCGTGGCTGGCCAATAACTCATAGGCATAGCGTTGCAAGTTGGCATCAATCGCCAAATTAAGATTTTGTCCATTGATAGGTGCTTGATTGTCTAGAACACGCAAAACCCTGCCTTTGGCATCTGTTTCTGCCCGTTGAAAGCCTACTTTGCCATGCAATAATTTTTCATAATAATTTTCAACGCCAATGCGCCCAATGTAATAACTGCCCTTGTAATTTTCTTGATCAATCTTTTGGAGATCCTGTTGATTAATAGGCCCCACATAGCCCAATACGGGTGTAAATGGCAAGGGATCTTTGTAAGTACGAAGTAGATTACTCACCAATTCAACGCCTGGAAAACGATGTTTTTCTAAGAAAAATTTTGCAATTTCTTCTTCGCTTAATTGCATTTTAAGGGGAATGGCTTCGTATTTGGATTTTAATTTTAATTGTTTTCTAAATTGGCTGATTTGTGCATCGTTTAAATCAATCACCTGTTTTAATTCAAGTAAGACTTGGTTTAAATTTTTTGTATTGGCCGGCGTAAGCGCCAAACTGTGGGAAGGCTGATTTTCTGCCAAGACTTCCGCATGCCTATCCAAAATAAGGCCACGAGGGGGTGGCACTGGCAATAACCTCACTTGGTTGTTCACTGCTAAATCTGCATAATGTTCGAAATTTAAGACTTGCAAATAAACCAAGCGTCCAAAAATAGTGAGCAAACCCAATAGCACAAAAAAAGCAGCTACCACCGTGCGATTCACATGGAGCTGACTTTCTTTAAAGGGATCTCTTAGTGTATAAAAAGACTGCATAAAATTTTAATTTATTTATTTTCTATAATTGATTCTAGTGGTTGTTCTACAAGACCCGCTGCTTGTTGATCGGCATGGTAAGAGGAACGCACCATGGGACCACTGGCCACACTCGAAAAACCCAAAGACAAAGCCAGATCCCCTAAAGTTTTAAATTCATCAGGGCTAACATAGCGCAAAACAGGGGCATGGTAGCGACTAGGTTGCAAATACTGTCCTAAAGTCAGCATATCACAATGGTGTTTTCTGAGATCTTTTAAAACTTCAATAATTTCTTCATTGGTTTCACCCAGTCCCAGCATAAGACCTGATTTTGTCCGAATTTTCGGATGCATGGCCTTGAATTGCTTAATTAAATCCAAAGAACATTGATAATCCGCACCGGGCCTAATTTTCTTGTACAAATGAGGCACCGTTTCTAAATTATGATTAAATACATCAGGCGCTGTATTTAAAAATTTTTCTAAGGCAATCCCTTGTCTGCCTCTAAAATCTGGCACTAGTATTTCTATTTTTGTATTAGGGCTTTGCTCACGAACGGCCTGAATGCATTTTGCAAAATGTTCTGCCCCACCATCCCGCAAATCATCTCGATCCACAGAAGTAATCACGACATATTTTAACTGCATTTCGCCTAGGGCCTTGGCCAAATTCAAAGGCTCTTCTTGATCAAGCGCATCTGGCCTGCCATGGGCCACATCACAAAAAGAACAGCGCCGTGTGCATTTATCTCCCATGATCATAAACGTTGCTGTGCCATGACCAAAACATTCTGGCAAATTCGGGCAAGAGGCCTCTTCACACACGGTATGCAATTTATGAGCGCGTAGTAATTTTTTGATGCGAGCGATTTCTTGAATATTTTGATGCCCTACCCTCACTTTAATCCAATCAGGCTTAGGTAAAAAAGTTTCCGTAGGCAAAATCTTAATCGGAATTCTGGCCATTTTTGCTTGGCCACGCTGTTTGAGGCTTGGATCGTATGTCACTTCAGGCTGGCTCCTTGTTCCCAAGAAATAATATTGAAATTAAAAATATTAAGCATATGCTTAATTATATCTGATATGATCTGATTTCTGAACTGGCTACTAAAACCAATACTCAAATCAATCAATCTAGCAACTTCCAAATTTTCATAACCACAGGGATTAATAAAAGAAAAAGGCTTTAAATCTAGATTCCAATTGAAACTCAAACCATGGTAGGAACAGCCTTTTTTAATTCTCAAACCAATCGATGCTATTTTTTTGGGTTTGGCTTCTGGGCCCACATAAACACCAGGTTTATCGCAAATTTTATGGCCTACAATACCCAGCTGTTCTAAATAAGCCAAAATTCCATTCTCTAGGCCTGCAACCAGCTGTTTTGTATTTAAGC
>JBJSZW010000028.1:0-5481 GCA_046090565.1 Gammaproteobacteria bacterium | reverse complement strand
TAAATCTTCAAAAAAAATCTTAGATAGATTATGAATGGCTTCAATGTGAATATCTGAAAATTGCCCATATTTTTCTAATTCAATTTTTATCAAGGACAATAAGCTTTGGGGTAAACGCAATAAATAATAAAAATTGTCTGGGGAATTTTCTAATAATTTATAAATTCTAAGCACACTCAAAATTCGTCCCTGATTATTACAATAAGCTGTGATTGTAGAATGATTGGTGCTTAGAGCTTGTACATCACAAGGCAATTGGCCCTGCAAAAAAACAGTGTTCTCAGGTCCTGAGATCTTAAGAAATCCAAAGAAATCATGCATGGCTCAGTAAATCCTGCAAAATCACATGGGCTTGTTTGGGGCTGATTTGGTCTGAATCTAAATTTTCTAAAAGGGTTAAAATTTGATCAAAATTTTTAATGTTTTTATGAGCTTTAGCTTTCATTTCCGTGTTTCCAAGATTATTTAAATACTGTTGGGCTTTGAAAATGACACTGGGCGGCAAACCAGCTAATTTAGCCACTTGGATGCCATAGCTCTTATTCGTAGCACCAGGTTTTAATTGGTGTAAAAAAATCAAAGCCCCGTTTTCTTCTAAGGCAGCGACATGCGCATTTTTAACGGTAGGTAAAGTTTCTGCCATTTCAGTTAATTCAAAATAATGGGTAGCAAATAAAGTTAAAGATCGATTATGTTCAGCCAAATGCTCTAAGATGGCATGGGCCAAAGCTAGGCCATCATAGGTACTCGTGCCTCGGCCAATTTCGTCCATCAAAATTAAACTCTTGGGGCTGGCATGGTGTAAAATATTGGCAGCTTCAGTCATTTCAACCATGAAGGTAGATTTGCCTTGGTAAAGTTCATCTTGTGCCCCGATACGGGTAAAAATACGATCAATGGGGCCAATGCTTGCGTGTTCTGCAGGCACAAAGCATCCCATGTGCGCTAAAATACAAATCAAAGCAGTTTGACGCATTAAAGTCGATTTTCCGCCCATATTGGGCCCTGTGATCAATAAAATAGGAGTCGTAGGGGATAAGAGGAGATCATTGGGAATAAAAGGTTTGCCCGATCCGAAAGGTCCTAGAGATCCTAGAGCATTTTCAATGACCAAGTGTCGGCCCTGTTTAATTTCTATCCCAGGCATTGTGCTTAAATGGGGTTTGGTGAGTTTCAGTTCTATAGAACGTTTGGCAAAGCAAACTAGAACATCAAGTTCTGCAAGGTGCTGAGCCATGGTTTGTAAAATCTTAACTTGATTTTTGATTTGGTTTAAAAGCGCCTCATACAATTGTTTTTCGAGATGGAGGGCTTTGTCTTTACTGCTCAAGACTTTTTCTTCAAAGCGTTTTAATTCTGGAGTAATAAAGCGTTCGATGTTTTTTAAAGTTTGTTTTCTTTGGTAATGGGCGGGTACAAATTCAGCTTGATTTTTGCTCAACTCAATGTAATAACCTTGAACTTTGTTGTAATTAATTTTTAGAGTGCTTAATTTAGTAGTTTCTTTTTCTTTTTTTTCCAAATTAATTAAATAATCCTCTGCATTTTCTTGCAAGGATCGCAGTTCATCCAATTCAGGATCATAACCTGGTTTAATCACATTCCCTTCTCGAATCAAACTGGGGGGATTTTCTTGAATACTGTTGTGTAATAAGCTTAGTAAATCGGGTAATTCAGGGATATTATTTTTTATTTTATTTAAAAGTAAGCTTTTGTCTTTCAGTAAATCTAAGTGAGCTTGTAATTTTGGAATTTGCTCAAGAGAAGTTTTAAGCGCGATCAGATCACGGGGCTTGGCACTCAGCAAAGCAATACGCGTGCTGATGCGTTCCAAATCAAAAATTGATTTTAAATCAAAATTCGGATCATGGGCTTGTAGGGATTCAATGGCCTCAAAACGCGCATTTAACAGATCCAAATCCCGAATAGGCCGGTTGATCCAACGTGCCAATAAGCGGCTCCCCATGGTGGTTTGGCAATGGTCTAAAACAGCCCGTAAGGTATGAGTATTGCCACCCTGTAAATTTTGGCTGAGTTCTAGATTTTTTCGTGTTTGAGGATCCAATAAAATAGAATCTTCTGCAGTTTCAACAGCCAAACTTTGAATATGGAAGAGACTGTTTTTCTGTGTTTCTTGCAGATAGGCAATTAAGGCACTGGCTGCAGATAGGGCCAGATCTTGTTCAAGACATTCTGAGCCAAAACAGCTCAAACTTTGAACTTGAAAATGGGTTTGAAGCCGCCGTAGAGCCGCGCTAAATTCAAAATCCAAAGGGGATCGTTTTTGTAGATAGGCTTTGGGTAAGAGGCTTAAATCTAGACTTGAATTTTCTGGAATCAAAATTTCCGCTGCTTGTAAACGCGTGAGTTCGGTTTCCAGAAGGCTGAAATTTTCTAACTGATTTAAATAAAGCTTTCCAATACTTAAATCCAACCAAGCCAAACCAAATTGATTATTTTTTGTATAAACACTTAAAATCAAATTGTCATTTTGGGCATCCAGTAAAGCTTCTTCAGTTAAAGTGCCTGGTGTGACAATGCGGGTGACTTGTCGTTCCATGGGGCCTTTTTCAGTATTGCCAACTTGCTCACAAATCACAATGCTTTCACCGAGTTTTACCAATTTGGCCAGGTAAGCATCTACCGCGTGGTAAGGCACACCGGCCATGGGGATTGGTTCGCCTGCAGAATTACCGCGCTGCGTTAAAGTAATATTCAAAAGCTGAGCTGCTTTTTTAGCATCTTCGTAGAATAATTCGTAGAAATCGCCCATTCTAAAAAAAACAAAATTATGAGGGTATTGTGTTTTGATGCTTAAATATTGTTGAATCATGGGGGTGTGTGTCTGAATTGGAGTTTGCATTTTTTAATCTTTCTCCCAAGAAAACATTAAATCGGCGCCACTAGAATGCGTACCCGATTCTACACTAAGTAAGGTATATTTGCCTAGGTTGTATTTGAATTTTGCTTTCGATTTTCCTTCCATGTCGCTTAAGACCTCAAGTTTGGAATTTTTAGACAGGGATTTATTCAAAGAAATTTGAGATTCTTGCTGAAAATTAAGAGTTTTCCTCTGGTTTTGCGCATATTTTGAATTCGAATGGGTTTCTAGACTAATGTCATCTAGGCCAAATTTATTTTGTAGATTATCAACCATATCAGTACTACTATTTCCTAATAGTACTGTGATGGGATTTGCAAAACCCAATTGGTTTAAAATTTCATGTTGTCCCAGGTGAGCATTCGAAAAGGGGATGATCTTTGGATTTTCCAAGGGGCCATAAACATGTAGGCCTAGGAGTTCACCAGGTTTAAATTCGTTAAGAGGTTTTGGAGTAAGCCGCATGTCTACTGTTGGCTTGCTGGCCAGGGTGCCGGGTGGAAATAGAATCCGCCCATGATGAATATGAAAATAACGTCCATTGATTCGGTATTTTCCTGACTTAATGGTGAGTCGGCCTTCACCTTGCAATAAATTATTTTTGGCTTGTGTGCTTAAGGTAATTTTTCCGCCCAGCTTGGCGTTTAGGCCATGTCCTGTGAATTCTAAATTTTCATCAATAATTAATTTGATTTGCATTAAAAAAGCTTGTTTGGAAGGAGTGGTTGACTTTAAATTTTTATTCCAAATAATATCTTCAGTTTGGGTTAAAGTTTCTTGAGTATTGGCCTCTATTTTACCTCTAGGAATATAAATTACACCTCGTAATTGAGTCGCTTCCGGTTTTACAATTAAGAGTAAATCCGGTTTGCCATGGATCAAGTAACTTTTATTGTTGACTAAAATAGTCTCAGGACCTTTGATATTGACTTGAATTTCTTTTTCTAAAATTTTTAGAAAGCCTTTGATATATAAGGGTTTTTGGTGCTTATCAAGTACTTGCGCTTCAATATGAAAGCGACTTTGAGGATCAAACAATTGGTTATTTTGGATTTGGGCTTGGACAATGCTTAATTGATGACCCAAAGTAGGTAAATTAACCTGACCCTCTAAAATTTTAAGATTTAATTGAGCCTTACAATCTGAGGCGAATAGGATTTGAGCCTTCAAGGCCAATCGCGCTTTGCCTAGTATAGAAAGAGGTTCCTGTGTTTGAATAGGAAGAAGTTGAGACAAGCCCTGTATAAAAATGCTTGTAATTTCTGATTTTTTTTCAATGCGCAAATAGCCCTGGGCTGTATAGGATCCTGTGTAATACCATTGATTTTGGGCAATACTTAAAGCATGTTTTTGATTTTTGTATTCCAGATTAATTTTAGAAACAATAATATTAATCAAACCAGAAGATTGATTGAAAACAAAATGCGTTTTTTTAATATCTAATTCAATGTTGAAGGGGCCTTGCATACTGGCAGTCATGCTTTCAATAATAACCGCAGGTGTTTTAGAAAGGGGGTTGTCTATTTTTCCCTTAAGGGTTTTGGTTGTCCAAAGCCCTTGTGCATCTTGAATTTTTAAATTATTAAATTCAAATTGAATGGCTTTTAAATCTAATTCAAGCGATAAAAAATCGCTGTGCAATTTTTTATTTTCCCAAGAAAAAGACAGACCATAGAATTTGGGTTTTCCCAATAAAGATCCCTCTAGGCGCTCAATGTGCAAGGGGAGTATTTTTTCTAAGCCCTGGTAAATTAATTTTAAACCTGTTTCAGTGCTGAATAAAAAAACAGAAAAAGAACAAGAAATTAAAAATAAAATAAAAGTCCTTTTTAAGTACCGAAGCAACATGATTTTACATCTCCAAACCAAAATTCAAGTGCAAACGAAATTTATTTTTCGGCTTTTTTTCTAAAGGGAAAGCGCAATCTAATTTCAAGGGCCCCACGGGTGTTTTAAAACGTAGTCCCAAACCGGCACTGTTTTTAAATCGATCAGCAAAACGTTGAAAAGCATTGCCATTGTCAAAAAAAGCAGCGAGCCAAACGGGGCCCTTAAGGGCCCGTTCTGCTTCTAGGGAGTTAATTATCAAGTAGCGGCCACCCGTAACGATGGTTTCGCCTTCTGCATTCACTATACTGGGGCCTAGGCTTTTATAGGGATAGCCTCGAATGGATTGATCGCCACCGGCAAAAAATCTTAGGCTTAAGGGAATTTTATCAACAACGGGGGCATAGGTAATGCCAGTTGTTTGACGTACTTTTAATTTGAAAGTGTCTGAAAAACTTTTAATCCAAAGGGTATTGAATTCAGTTTGAACGATATTGGTTGAAGAAAATAAAAGATTCAAAGCCATGCGTGCATCCATTGAAAATTTAAAGCCATTTCTAATATCCCCTTGCTGTTTGTCCATTTTTCGCCAAGAAATACCAAATCCGGGCAGTAATAGGCTGGATTTTTTTCTGTCTTGAAATTTGTCCAATTGGTATAACTCACTTAAATATTTTAAAGACAATTGGTAGAGAAATTTCTTTTTTTTACGAACCGCCAAGGCCTCTTGCTCTAAAGATTTGTTTTTTTTCGTATCTACATGTTCTTCAAAG
>JBJSZW010000027.1:0-6006 GCA_046090565.1 Gammaproteobacteria bacterium | reverse complement strand
TTAAAACGCCAGCCTAAAAAATACTCTACGCCAGATAAACCGCATCATTATCTTGCTACCAGGTTTGTAAAGCTCTTAACCAAACGCGAAATTGATATCATCAAACTTTATGGCAGTAGATTGACTATTTTTATTCATGGTTACAATGTGCCCGTAGGCGAACCGGGGCATTATATTGCGAAAATCGATAAAGAACCAGTAAATATGGCTCCATATGATGCCAATCATCCAGATTCTATATGGTCTTTCAAAGAAAGCCCTTATCCACGCACCGTAGGCCTAGAGATTCAAAATGTAGAATTATCTTATAAAAAATTTGAAATA
Organism: Gammaproteobacteria bacterium; assembly: GCA_046090565.1. Lineage (GTDB taxonomy): Bacteria > Pseudomonadota > Gammaproteobacteria > UBA6186 > Azoamicaceae > JBJSZW01. The sequence goes on along the minus strand of JBJSZW010000027.1, from coordinate 5,682 downwards.
GAATTTCCAGAGATTAAAAAAATATCTGAACGATTTAAAACTTACCTAAAACAAGTCAGTAATCCGGATTTGAACATGAAGTTTCCAGGGGAAATCAATGGGAATCTTTTCAATAAAATATTGGGCTCCGGTGCTGAACAATGGTTTAATCAAATGGAATACAATTTAAACAGGGCAGCAGGTTTTGATGGGCTGAATTGGGAAAATTATACCCGTATTTTAAGAATACATTGGCAGGGCGATGTGGGTGAGAAAAATTTCGGAGTCGCGCAAGACAATGCCAAAATTACGGGAAAAGACGACAAAGCCCTAATTCCTCTTTTAAAACAATTAAAAGCTCATGACATTAAAGTAACGATTATTGCCCATAGCTTAGGCAATGCTTTTCTAATGCATACTTTGGAACATTTGGGCAAAAACAATATGTATGATTTGAACTTGATTGAACTGCCAGAAGAATTGGATTTAAACAAAGCGTATTTGAATGCCAGCCTTCCAATTCCCACTTGCATCAAACAAGGCAAGGAGTTTTTTGTCTGGGGTAAAGTCAAAAATTCTTCAGGATTTTTAGAAAATACCTTAACCCATTTAAGCCCAGACTTAGGAAAAATAAAAAGTTTAAAACATCAATTTTCATATCAACTAAAAAATTATGAAGCTGTTGAGCTAGATTCTGAAATCTACAAGGAAATTTTACTGTACCATGCGCATAGGGATACAGAAGTAAAAAGAAAAATAAACAGTCCCGTAAACCATGCTATTTTATGGGAAGCAGCGGTTCAGCGAACGGCTTTTGAAAAACAAGATGAATATTATTATGACTTGAGAATGAATGATGATTACCAATTCGCCCACAAAGGGGCTAAGAAAATATCCATTCTAAATTCCCCTTTTGATACAGTCTTGGAAAATGCATTTTCTTTGTCCCAACACATTGGTAAGGATCCCTTAGAATTATGGTGCCAGTTTTGGATAGAAAAAGTTTTTGGAAGATCTTATCTTCACGAAGGAAAAATAAATTATGATAATTTTAGACGAAAAATTGGCAAAGCAAAGATTGAGACTAAATTACGCGTTTTACCTGAATACCAAGCAGCTAAACCAGATTTAAAAGAAAAATACAGAAATATTCTTGAAAATTATTATTTAGAAAATTTCATATTAAATGCCTATGGCCGGGAAGATATCCCCATGCAGGCGGCTTGTTATACACAACCCCCGCCACCACCCTCAAAATCTTCCAAAAAACAAGGGATTGAAGATAGCCTCGCAGAGTTTTCAAGAAAAGTAATTCTGGTGTTGAACGAAAACATTGTTTATTTTGAAGAGGATCAAAATTCAGGGGATGATGACTTTAAACACCGCACCATTCATTGTGAAAACGCTAAAACGATATTTAAAAACATCATTGCAGAATTTAAAGAAGGCGTAAGCTTTCCACAGGCTTTGGGGTTGACAGGTTTGCCTGACACAGACATGAGTGAGGATTGGCGGAAGGAAAAAATTCAGGCAGCGAAATTAATAGAGCGAGAGCAACTGCATTTAAAGGCGCATTCCCACATGCGCAACCCCAGTCCTGCTTTATTCAATTCTATTTTTTGTGAATACATTGTGAATCTTAAATTCATAGAAACTGAAGATTCAAAAACACCAGGCAGCCATTTTGGAAATTACACCCTTCAAAAACAGGAGCATTAATCATGTATTTTTCAAAAACCCTTTGGGAAAAATTACTGTACGCTATCGCCAATAATCATTATAAAAATGAGCATTTGAATTTGTATTATCCCTTGGAAGATAGTCATATTCTAAAGTTATCAAAAGCTTTAAAGAAAAATACTTATCTTAAGTCTTTGATTTTATCAACACCGGAAAATAAAAGCCGTTTAACCAAGGATGCGGCTGATTATTTGTCTGAATGCCCTATTCAAATTCTAGACATGCCATTTTGTGATAAAGCAGTAGACTATATTATAAAAAATCCCAATATTAAATCTTTAGAGCTTGGAGGAAGTTATTCAAGCATAGGAATAAAGGGTTACGAAGCCTTAATGAAAAGTCCTTATTTAGAAAAATTAAAATTTATTTCCTTGTGTCGAGAACGTAGGGCTTATTCTTATCGTGATTTCTTTTTAAACTTGGCTCAAAACACAACATTAGAATCTTTGGCTTTACATATAGGGCCTGATGTGCAAGAACAAGATTTTTTCGCTTTTGCCATGAACAATAGTTTAAAAACCCTAGATTTTTCGATTGCCGAACCAGGACTTACAGAAGCTCAAATGTATGCTTTTTCTCAAAATCAAAGCATTGAATACCTAGATATTAGTGGGAAAAGTATTTCTGTTCCGGCAATCAAACAATTGCTTGCTAAACCGAATTTAAAAAAATTGGGTTTGTTTCTTAAAAAATTCTCCCCAGAAGTATTGAAAATTTTAGGTGAACATAGCACGGTAAAATCTCTGAGAATATTGTTTGGCGAAAAACAAACGGAAAGTTATGCCAAAGCTTTTGAGGCATTGGCTCAAAATCCTCACATAGAATCATTAGATTTTGCTTTTGAGGGAAAGGGAATGAAATCCGAGGATTTTAGGCCTATTGCCAAGTCTTCGAGTATTCGCACTCTAAGATTAGATGATTCATCATGGTTTCCTGAAAACGGGCCCCTTGATTTGAATTTGGCTCAAGTGCTTTCTAAAAATGAATCGATCGAAGATTTAAACTTAACATATAGTTTTTTAAAAGACAAGGGATTTGCAGCTCTTTTAGAAATGCCTAAATTGCGTAAATTAAATCTTTCCCATGCATCAGAAAAATTTGGGATAGATACTTTATGGACTTTGGCTAAAAATGAAACGTTGGAGGAAATAAACTTAGAAGACGGTTTGATGAAGTTAATAGAGGATATTCCCCCTGCATTGGGCGAGGCCTTGTCTAAAAATGAAACATTAAAAGTAATAAATTTATCGGATCAATTCCTGCATGGTTCCATTATGCGGGGGATTGCGCGCATGAAGAATTTAACATCTCTGAATTTAAATACCACTGGGGCGGGGGATTTAGTGGCTTTGGCTTGTTTTGAAAATAAAAATTTAAGGCATTTGCATCTTTGTACTAATGCAATCGAGGGTAGGACTTTACATGCATTACGCGATCATGAAAATTTAGAGGAGCTCATGCTGTTTACCAATGGTATAGGCAGGCATAATCTAGATTATTTGGCTGAAAATACTTCGATCAAATCCTTGGGTTTGGGTTGTAATTCAATTGGACCTGAGGGGGCTAAGGCTTTAGCAGCCATGCCTAATTTAGAAAAATTATGGATTGAAGAGAATCCCATTGGCGATGAGGGCAGGGCAGCTTTAACAGAGCGCTGGCTGGGGTTGAGCCAGTACAAGCCATTAAAGCGATGTGATTTAGATTCGGGGGAGAAAAAATCAGAATCTGATTAATAATTTAAACATCAAATAATTTTCCAAAATCGATAATGTGTGCAAAAAAATCTTCTGCGATAAGATCTTCTGTAACGCCGTTGACATGGATTAGAACAGGCCGGCAAGAGAATTTTCGGTCGGCTTTGAGTGCCTGTATTTTATTTTGAACTTCCGAAATAACAGAGCTGCCCAGGGTATTTTTAGAAAATTTTATTTCGCAAATATACAGGGTGTTAAATTTGGTTTGAATCAGGTAATCAATTTGGCAGCCTGTCTTTTTACTTGTATTTTTTTGAAAAAATGGATTTTCACAAATAATATCTTCAGGGGATATGCCAATGGCTTGGTGTATGCTATGGCGATTGTTGAGTATTAGGTTTTCAAATTGTAAGCCTGCAATGCTAGGCCACTCAGCGAGGGTACTTAAAGATTTTAAAGCAAAGCTGTGTCTTTTAATTTTACTTAGGTTGGGCTGAATATATCTGCAATAAAATCTTAAGTAATTGTCTTGAAGGCGGTATTTATTGAGTTTAGAATCAATCCCTGTTTCCAGATTCCAGGTATAATCTCTGGCGATAAATCCAGCCAATTCAAGCTCCCATAAATAATCACTGAGCCTGCCATTGGAATTGAGTTTCAGTAGCTGCTGTATTTCTAATAGGTCTTTTGGGGTATGGCTTAAGGCATGGATGATTTTTTTGTAATAATCACTTTTTCTTAGAAAAATATCAGAGAAAATTTGATTAAATTCTTCGACTAAGATGCCTCCTTCTGTAAAGCAGAGTCTTTTAATATTATCTTCCGCGTTTTTATGAGGGTCGATTTCTTCTAAATATTTTGGAACACCGCCTGTAATGGCTAAAATCTTTAGTTTTTCATAGGCCGAGACATAATTAGGCCAAAAGGTATTACAATCCTGCAGCCTTAATTCCCGCAAGGTTAAAGTAAAAGAAATTCTGCCTACAAAGCCCGTATGGTTTAAGATATTTTTTTGTATCCAGGCGGAAGCTGATCCACAAATAATAAAAATAAGCTGATCATTTTTTTTGATGTGTAGATCCCAAAAATTTTTTATTTTCCCTAAGAAATCAGGATCTTTGCTACCCATCCAGGATATTTCATCAAACACCAATAAAGTTTGGCCTGTTTTTAGGCGTTCGGCTACTGCCAATAAGGCATCGTTCCAATTTTGGTAGAGTGCAAATGGGGAATTAAAATTTTGAGCCATTTGTCTTGAAAATTCCAGCAATTGGCTGCCTTGAGTGGTATTTTTTTGTGGAGGAATACCAGAAAAACAATAATAATTTTTGAAAGAATGGCTAAATTCTGAAATTAAACGGCTTTTACCGATTCGTCTTCGGCCTTTAATAATAATAAAAGAAGAGGTTTTTTTTCTTAGGGCCTCTTTGAGGCGGGAAAGTTCTTGTTCTCGCCCAATAAATTTGCTCATGATGGATGCTCTGGATAATTTTATTGGAAGTGTAAATGGCAAAAAATTCTATTTGTACTTCCAATTTAGCATATTAAAATGGAAGTGTAAATGGTAAAAAAGTCTATTTGTACTTCCAAAGCTGGCTGCAGAACTACAAACTTTCTGGTTGTCGCTACTGTCCTTAATAGGCTTCTGTTTTAAATGAACCCGGTTTATTTAAAGCATACTTTATTTTAACCGGGTTAAATAGCTAATCGCCCCAGCTAGGCCTATTTTGGAGACTGAAACCTATACTAGTTCACAGCATTTAAGAAGCCCTGTTCTGCATAGGCTAGGATTTTAGAGTCATAACTAAGCATTTTTGCCTGTTTGATTCTGGCCGTGGCCATGATCATTCTATCTGCAGGATCTTTGTGGGGATTGCCGGGCAAATGAACGCTTTCGAGCAAAATGGGGAGGTTAAGCTCGAGCGTTTGTAAGCCTTTAATGGATTGAACGGCGTGGATCCAGTCTTCGATGGGGAGGCCAAGAGCGAGTCGCCCTTGGCGGGCAAGCATTGCAATCTCCCAAAAAGAGATAGCGCTTATCCCAATAGCGCCGATGGCCAGAGAATTTTGAATTAATTCTTGATGTTTTTGGAGTAATTTGCTATCCCCGCTCATCAGCCAGAGCAGGATGTGGGTATCTAAAAGCAAGAGGTGCTTAGAGTGGTTGTTCATGATTCAAAACATCCCATTCTGTGTCTAGGGGGGCCATGATATCGCCTTGAATTAGCGTACAATCCTTGAGTAGACCAAAAATAGTATTGGATTGATC
>JBJSZW010000026.1:0-24022 GCA_046090565.1 Gammaproteobacteria bacterium | reverse complement strand
ATAGGGGTTTTCTATTAAAATATCATTGGGACTTAAATTTAAACTTTTCCATATTTCAGATCTGTTACTTAAGACCAAATTTTCAAATTGATAACCCAAAAGGCTGTACCATTGTGGCAAAGTGCTTAAATCTTTATTTTTGTATAATCCTTGTTCAATTAGGGCGCGGTTGGGATAAATATATTTTAAATAAAAACGCATATAATTATCTTTAATCCGGTAACGGCTGAGTTTGGATGGTTTATTTTTTTTAAAATTAAAGGTATAATCTCGGCTCACAAAGCCTGCAAGAGCTAATTCTTTTAAGTATTCTGAAAAATGGCTATTGTGTGAATAGCCGATTTTATGGGAAATTTCAATGCTTTCTAAGGGGCCATTGATCAAGCATAGCATGATGTCTTGGTAAATTTTTGTTTTCTTTAAAAAGGCGTCAAAAAATATTTGTGCAAATTCATTGAATAACAAACCCTCTGGTATAAAACAAAGATTTTTAATATTATTTTCCGCTGTATCTTCTGGAATAATTTCTTCTAAATATCTTGGAATACAGCCTGTAACACTTAAAATTTTTAATTTCTCATAGGCTGAAAGCCGTTTCCCTTGACTCCTCCAAAATGCATTGCAAGCTTTAATGGGTAAAGGTTCTATACACATATTTAAGGAAATACGACCAACAAATCCAGTGTTTTTTAAAATATTTTGATCAATCCAACTGGAAACGGAACCACAAAGAATTAATATTAATTCTGGATTATTTTTAAAATGTAGGTCCCAGGCATTTTTTAGTTTACCCAAAAAATCTGGATCCAAAGATCCAAGCCAAGAAATTTCATCAAGAACCAAAATAACACGTTCTCCTTGCAGCTTATCGGCCAAAAACCAAAAGGCATCCCCCCAATCCGTAAAGGGCAGAAAAGGAATTTTGAAAAGCCGGGCCATTTGTTTAGAGAATTCTTTTAATTGTGACTCTATCGTTGTTTCAGGTGTAGGAGGCAGGCCTGAAAAAATATAATGCCTGTGATTTTTTGAAAATTCTTTGATTAATCGGCTTTTCCCAATTCGGCGTCTGCCACGAATAACCACAAAACTGGCCACCCGTTTTCGCAGCAGTTGATTTAAAGACTCTAGTTCCGATTCTCGACCTATAAACATACCACCTCTCCTGTAGCTACAAATATTAATTTTTAAATTTTGTAGCTAAATAATAGCAGCTGTTTTGATGGCTGTAAAGTATTATTTATGCACTTTGTAGCTAGCGGTTTATATTTCTAATTGTTAGCGCAGCCCTATCCATCAGTGGCTTATGATGAAAGAAAAGTTCTAGAATCTGGTCTAAGACCCTAGTATTGGGGCTTAGGCGCAGTCGAGCTGCTATAGGCTTCGTGTGTGCTTGAAATTTCTTTATGTAAAATAGAGTATTGATTAAAAATTGATGCTTTGCGTTTTTTAATTTCGAGCGCCTTCAAACCAATTTCCTGGTGTAAGGCATTTTTTTCAGTTTCAGAAAGTTGGTATTTGAATACTAAGCATCCCAAATGTTTGAAAAAACTCGCTTGCATGATTAGGTTTTCAAATAATAAGGCAGGGCTGCAGAAATTAAAATCAAGTTCTAGGCGCTTAGGCAATTTTTGGTAAATCAAAAAAGAAAGTTGCAAGGCAAGGCTCATAAAGCCACTACAGGTTAGGCCTTGTCTAGAGATTTTGAATAATTCTAAATGGCTTTGGTTAGAAATCGCGCTTAGATTTTTTTGAAGATTCTGTTGAATAAATAATTGCCGATTAATTTTGTATTGCCATTCTGTATCGGGGTGATTTTCATTAAAATTGGATAATTTTTCCAACTGGGGTTCTGAAAAGTGAATACCATATTGATACAAAATAAAAAGAATTTTTTTAAAAATTCCAAGAAATTTAGAATTTCTAGGTCGCACTACAAAATAACGAATATTTTGGCGGACATGCTCATTGGATAACAAATGTGTTTGAGCGACTTGATTGATTTCAGGGTGATTTGTACTGTGCAAAATGCGAATTAATTTAGGATTTTTATTGTCTTCGTTATTAGAAACACAAACAGCAACATGCCCCAAAATAGGCCGCTCGGGGTGTAGCCAAAAAATCAAATCACCTGCTTTCAGCATTTTTTAAACGTTTAGAAAATGTTTTAAAAGCTGATTCAATTGCTCTGGATTGGCCTTACCTTGGGTAGCCTTCATGGCTTGGCCCACAAAAAAGCCAAACAATTTGTCTTTACCCGCTCTGTATTCAGTCACCTGATTCGGATTATTGGCAATGATTTCTTGAATGGCTTTGATAATGGCTGAATCATCGGTGACTTGTTTAAGATTATGGGTTTCGATATAGGCATCTACATCTTGGGTTTCACGATTCCAAAGGGCTTCGAAAATGGATTTAGCAATTTTACCCGAAACGGTTTTGTCTGTGATTTTATTTAATAGGCTGGCCATCAGTTCAGCAGAAATCGGGGAATCTTCAATCTCAAGATTATTTTTATTTAAAGCCCCTAGTAATTCCACAGATATCCAATTAGATGCTAGCTTAGCATCTGGTTTTTGCATATGCTTTAAAGTCGTTTCAAAATAATCAGCTAAATTTCGATTATTGCTCAAGGTCAGAGCATCTTGTAAACTCAAAGCGAGTTTGCTTTGAAAACGGTTTAATTTTTCTTGTGGTAATTCTGGTAATTTAGATTTAATTGTAACAATTTGATCTTCAGTGATGATCAAAGGCAATAAATCCGGATCGGGAAAATAGCGGTAATCATTGGCGGATTCTTTGCTCCGCATGGATCGGGTTTGGTCTTTTTCTGCATCATAGAGGCGTGTTTCTTGTACAATGCTGCCTCCATTTTCGAGGATGTCAATTTGGCGTGAGATTTCATATTCAATGGCTTTTTCAACAAAACGAAAAGAATTCACGTTTTTGACTTCAGCACGCGTGCCGAGTTTTGGATCGCCTATTTTCCGAACGGAAACATTGGCATCGCAACGGAAAGAACCTTCTTGCATGTTGCCATCACAAATGCCTAAATAACGTACCAGGGTATGTAAGGCTTTCAAATAAGCCACGGCTTCTTTGGCGGATCGTAAATCCGGTTCAGAGACGATTTCTAATAGGGGCACACCCGCGCGGTTCAAATCAATCCCAGAGCAACCATCAAAATCTTCGTGCAAGGATTTTCCAGCATCTTCCTCTAAATGGGCCCGGGTGATGCGAATGCGTTTGGTACTTGCTGCATCGTGCTGATCCAACAAAACATCCAAATGGCCCGCTTCAACAACAGGTAATTCATATTGGCTGATTTGATAACCCTTGGGTAAATCTGGGTAGAAATAATTTTTGCGAGCAAAAACAGATTTAGGATTAATTTTAGCATCAATCGCCAGGCCGAGTTGAATGGCCATGTTCACCGCTTCTGCGTTTAGAACAGGCAAAACACCTGGCAAGCCCAAATCAATGGCACAGGCCTGGGTATTGGGTTCTGAGCCAAAATCGGTAGAGGCGCCAGAAAAAATCTTAGATTGGGTGTTCAACTGGACATGAACTTCCAGGCCAATGACAGCTTCCCAATCAGATGGTGTGTTATTTGCGTTATTTAAAGTCATAAAAGCTTAATTCCCTGTTCTTAAAATTCAGGACTGAGTTGATGCCATTTTGTGGCCAATTGGTATTGATGTGCCATGTTCAAAAGCTGGCCTTCTTCAAAATGATTGGCAATCAGTTGCATGCCTACTGGTTTTTTATCCACAAAGCCCACAGGCATAGAAAGCCCGGGGAGGCCTGCTAAATTCACGCCAATGGTGTACAAATCAGACAGATACATGCTCACCGGATCATTTAATTTTTCACCCAGTTTAAAAGCCAGGCCTGGAAAAGTGGCTGAAGCGATGGCATCAACCTGCGTAAAGGCCTTTTTGAAATCTTGGGCAATCAAGGTCCTGATTTGCTGCGCTTTTCGGTAATAAGCATCGTAATAGCCTGCAGAAAGGACATAAGTGCCTATTAATATACGGCGTTTGACTTCTTTGCCGAAGCCTTCGCTGCGTGAGCGTTTGTACAAATCTTCTAAATTTCTCGGTTGATCGCAACGGTGGCCATAACGCACACCATCGTAGCGCGCCAAATTAGAGGAACATTCTGCCGGGGCAATAATGTAATAAGTAGGCACAGAGAGATGAATATTAGGTAAACTAATCTCAACCAAGTGAGCGCCCTGTTGTTCTAACTCTTTAAGCGCCGCATGAATCAACGCTGCAATTTGGGGTTCTAGATTTTGATCAAAAAATTCTTTTGGGATACCAATTCGCTTATTTTTAATCGGCTGATCCAGTATTTTGCTGTACTGGGGAACGGAGCGCTTGAGGCTGGTAGAATCTTTGGGATCGAAGCCTGACATGGCTTCTAAAAGCCAGGCGCAATCTTCTGCGCTCGGCGCCATGGGGCCGCCTTGATCTAAGCTGGAGGCAAAAGCAATCATGCCGTATCTGGAAACTGCGCCATAAGTTGGTTTTATGCCCGTAATACCACAGCAAGCAGCGGGTTGACGGATGGATCCCCCGGTATCGGTACCAGTGGCTGCAGGGGTTAAGCGTGCAGCCACTGCAGCTGCGGATCCCCCAGAGGAGCCACCAGGCACGCATTCTAAGTTCCAAGGATTGCGTACCGGGCCATAGAAACTGGTTTCATTACTGGATCCCATGGCAAATTCATCCATATTCGTTTTGCCCAAGGTAACCATGCCTGCTTGGTTTAATTTTTCAACCACCGTGGCATTGTAAGGAGAAATAAAGTTATCCAGCATTTTAGAACCACAGCTGGTTTTTAGGCCTTCAGTACAAAAAATGTCTTTGTGTGCCAAAGGAATGCCCGTGAGTGGCTGTGCATTGCCTTGGGCCAAGCGGCTATCAGCGCTGGCAGCTTGTTTCAGAGCGAGCTCTTCAGTTACCGTAATAAAGCTATTGAGTTTGGGATCCAGATTCTTGATGCGATCCAAATAGCTTTTAGTTAGTTCTAGACTTGAAAAATCTTTTTTTTGAAGGCCTGCGCTTAAAGATTTAATGCTGGTTTGAGCTGGGAAAGTCATGTAAATTTTTCTCGAAAATTTTTTTAGAAATTTATTTTACTCAATTACTTTGGGAACGAGGTAAAGCCCGGCCATTTTATGAGGGGTTAAGGCTTGTATGACCTCTCTTAAATTGGGCTCTGTGACCACGTCATCCCTTAAAGGTTGTTGAGCATTGTCTGTTGCATGGGCAATGGGTTCGACACCTTGGGTATTGGTTTGCTGAATGGTATTGACCATGTCTAGAATTTTATGCAAATCCTGCTGGATGTTTAAGAGTTCTGTTTCTGAAAAATCTAAACGCGCCAAGTGAGCGGTTTGCTTAAGGCTTGAAATATCGATCGACATATTCTTGGGACCTTAGTTTTTAAGAGGTTCGTAAATAATATTCGAGTTTTGAAAAATATTATTTGGAAAGCAATAATGCAATAATATTGGTGCCGGAAGAGAGACTCGAACTCTCACGATGTTGCCATCACCGGATTTTGAGTCCGGCGCGTCTACCAGTTCCACCATTCCGGCACTGTGTTGAAAAATTTATCATAAAGCCTGATACTATTGCAAGACCTGAATTAAAAAAAATTTAAAATTTAAAAGTTAGTTATTTAACTTAATTCTGCAAGCAAATCAAAACATAGGGGGATCCAAACCATGACACCATCGGTAACAGGCGGCAACGGCATGATAGAACAGTTAGTGCTTTTTGGCGTTATTTTTGTAGCCATGTATTTTTTTATGATCAAACCTCAAAATAAAAAGGCACAGGAGCAAAAACGCTTATTGGATCAATTAAGCGTTGGCGAAGAAGTGGTATTGGCCAGTGGTATCATGGGCAAAGTCAGCAAAATAGTAGATGAATTTATTGCCCTAGAAGTAGCGGATGGTATCGAAATAAAAGCTCAAAAACAAGCCATTGCAACTGTTTTGCCCAAAGGAACCTTGAAAAAGATATGTTAAAATACGCTTCTTGGAAATCCTGGATTTTTATTGGTTTTTTAGTATTGGGTTTGTTTTACAGTTTGCCCACCTGGTATGGGGAGGACCCTGCTTTGCAGATTGCTTTAAAAGCCAAGGGCAGTCTAACAAGCACTGAAGCAGAAACCCTGCATTTAAAAGCAGAGCTGCAAAAAACACTGCAAGAGGCAGGTTTGAGTATTAAAAGCCTAGATGCCTCAGGCGCGAGTTGGTGGTTGTGTTTTCCAAATACGCTTAGCCAAATGCAAGCCAAAGCAGTCTTGGAAAAATCAATATTTCGGGATCCCAAGTACAGCCTTTCTTTGAATCTTTTACCTGCTGCGCCTGCTTTTTTTAAAGCCTTTGGAGCAGGGCCTATTAAATTGGGTTTGGATTTAAGGGGAGGCGTTTATTTTTTATTGGATGTTGATTTAAAGCATTTGCTTAAAAAACGCCTTGAAGGCTACGTAGGCGATTTGCGCAAAGCCATGCAGGCTGAAAATATTCGTTATGCGGCGGTGAATCTAAATTCACAAGGCGTCATTCGTTTGGGCTTCAAAGATTCGGCTCAAAAAGAAAAAGCAGAAAAACTATTACTCAAGCAATTCATGGAATTTTCTGTGAGCAATAACAGTAGTGGCCATAGCTCTGAAGGCGAAAACGCAGAAACGGTTTTAGATTTGAGTTTCAATGAATTGGGCTTGCAAAACATCAATCATCAAACCATGGAGCAAACGGTACTCACTTTACGTAATCGGGTGAATGAGTTAGGGGTTGCAGAAGCCATTGTTCAATCCCAAGGCAAAGACAAAATTGTAGTAGAATTACCCGGGATTCAAGATACGGCCTATGCCAAAAAAATGTTAGGGAAAACAGCGACTTTAGAATTTAGAATGGAAGCTGAAGAAATCGAATGGTCTGCGCTCAAAAATCATGGAGTTGTGTCGCCCGGTACACAAATTTTTGAAATGGAGGGTCGAGACCCCAAAGGCCCTGCTTTACAAGTTTTATTGAAAAAAGAAATAGTGCTGACGGGCGATTCGATTATTTATGCTTCCAATGCAATCTCTGCAGAAGGTCGTCCCGAAGTGAATATCAGACTCTCTGGTGGCAGTACTTCTGGCTTTAATCAAATCACTGGAGCTAACATAGGTAAACGCATGGCTGTGGTTTACAAAGAATGGCGAGACAATCAATTTTTTGAACGCGTGATCAGTTTGGCTACAATACAATCAGCATTAGGCAACAGTTTTCACATCACCGGTTTGGGGATTGAAGAATCCAAAGATTTGGCCCTGCTTTTAAGATCGGGTAATTTACCCACGCCGGTATCTATTGTGGAAGAGCGAATCATAGGCCCGAGCTTGGGGCAGGATAATATCAAGATGGGTATTGTTGCGGCCACGGCAGGTATTAGTGCGGTAGCTGTTTTTATGTGCTTCTACTATGGGTTAATGGGCTTATTTGCGAACCTATGTTTAATTTCAAATTTGATTATGCTTTTAGCGCTTTTAGCAGGCTTGGATGCAACCATTACCTTGCCTGGTATTGCAGGTATTGTTTTAACCTTGGGCATGGCTGTAGATGCAAATGTGCTTATTTTTGAAAGAATTCGCGAAGAATTACGCCGCAAAGCAAGTCCTATTGCGGCCTTGCAACGTGGTTTTGAAGGCGCCTGGGAAACTATTTTTGATTCTAACCTCACGACTTTAATTTCAGGCCTGGTTTTGTTTACCCTAGGTTCTGGGCCTATTAAGGGTTTTGCAGTGACTTTAAGCTTGGGCATACTCACATCACTCTTTACATCAGTGCTGGGTTGTCGTGTCTTGGTTCAATGGTACTATGGTTCTAAACGCCAAATTAAATCAATAGCTGTGGGAGTTTAAGTTAAGAATATGGAACTATTTAAAAAAGAAACGAAAATTGATTTCATGGGTATGAGGCATTTCTCTGCAGGCTTTTCGATAGTATTATCTTTACTATTAATCATTGCTGTATGGGGTAAAGGCTTAAATTTAGGCCTAGATTTTAGCGGTGGTGTGGAAGTCGAAGCCAGATTAAGCATTGACAATAGCTTGGAACTTCTAAAAAAGCATTTTGAAAAACAAAATTTAGAAAAAGTAAAATTAAAATATTATGGTAGTGTGAAAGATATTTTAGTACGTTCAGCCAATTCGAGCCTAGAATCGGATGCGGCACTCATGAAAAAAATAACAGAGGCTATTAAAGTATACGATCCAAAAGCCGAAATTTTAAAAACGGATATAGTAGGAGCAGAAGTAGGAGAGGATTTAACTCAAAAAGGTGTTTTCGCTGTGTTTTTTGCGATATTAGCGACAATGATTTACATTGCCATTCGTTTTCAGTACAAATTGGCCTTAAGCGCAGCTTTATCGCTTTCCCATGATGCCATTATTATTTTGGGTATTTTTGCAATATTTCAAATTGAATTTGATTTATCAGTTTTGGCCGCCATACTCGCTATATTGGGTTATTCTTTGAATGATACCATCGTTGTTTTTGACAGAATCCGAGAAAATTTCAAAAAAATAAGAAGTCAAGACACAAGTTTGATTATTAATCAGTCTATTAATCAGACCTTATCCAGAACCATCATGACTTCGTTTTTAACGTTTTTAGTGTCTTTGAGTTTACTAATGTTCGGTGGCGAAAGTTTAAAAGGATTTTCTTTAGTATTGTGCTTAGGCATTATTATAGGCACCTATTCCTCTATTTATATAGCCAGTGCTTTGGCCTTGTATTTAAGATTGAATCGGGTAGATATGTTACCAAAACCAAAAGAAGTGGATAATTCACCGTGAAAAAGAAGTTGTATAAAAATAGAGGCAAGCTCATAGGCGTATTTTTTGCCCTAATTGCTGCCGTTTTGCTGCCCTTGTTTTTGAATGATGTTGTAGGACAAGCCTTGGGAGCAAGTTCCCAATTAACGGCCTCTGGCTTTGCAGTTTTTGATACAATCTTATTAATCTCTGGCTATAAAATAGGTGATTGGCTGCAAAAAAGTGCTTGTTGTTCAGCTGATGCTGGGCTTGTAGATTTAAGTAGAACCGCTCGGTTAACTGTTCAAACTGATCAGATGGATTCTCCTTCACCGGCGAGCCCTAGTTTGCAAGATTTCCGTCAGTCGGTCGCTTATCAAGATTCAGATACTGAAGAAGCCATGTCTGCTTCTGATTATTTACAGGCTGCAATTGGAGCTCAGGGCATGGGTTTATTCACAAATACTCATTACAGGGCTTTTGATGATGAAATTAGAAATTTGAACTTAAACAGCCCTAGGGTCATGGTGCCTGATGCGTTTAAAATTCAGCATGCTCTTTTACAGCGGACACAGCAAACCCATTTAGCAACAGTAACTGAAGGTACTGAAGAGCATTTGGAACATTCAGATTCAGAAGAACATCGGCCTTTTCCTAGAAGAAAATCCAGTGATCCGATTCAAATTCCAACACCAAGGCACAAAACGCCTAGAAGCAAAGGCGATGTTAAAGTTGTTTTTTCGTACCAAAACCCGGACCCTGTTCCCGTTTTTCGTGTGGGCTCGCCTTCTCCATGAATTCTTTCCAAACTTTTCTTAGACTGATTAAATTTTCAGTGTCCTATAAATGGCTTTTTTTATTAGGGCAAATAGGCACTTTGTTGGTTGCAGTTTCAGATGGGGTTTTAATTTATCAGTTCAAACCCATCATTGAAAAAGGCTTCATGGAAAGAGATCCGATTTATATTGCCTTTTTGCCCTTGGGCGTTGTGGTATTTTTTATGTTAAGGGGCATTGCCACGGTAATGTCTATCTATTTTATGTCCTGTGTGGGACGTGGTGTGGTGCGTGATTTTAGGCAGGCTATGGTAAGAAAGCTCACGCATTTGCCGGTTGATTTTTATGATCACCATGCATCAGGCGATTTAATTTCAAAAGTTAATTTTGATGCACATCAGGTGGCAGAAGCCATCAGTGAAGCGATCACTAGCGCTATTCGAGGGGTTTTTACAACTTTATCGATGCTGGTTGTAATGTTAAATATCAATCCTCATGTAACTTTGTTATTGGTAGTTACCATTCCTATTTTGGGTTTTTACTTAAATAAAATCAGCAGAAAATTAAGACAACAAAGCATGGAAATTCAAAAATCCATGGGAGATGTTACCCATGTCACGGGTGAAATTGTGAATGGCAATAAAGTCATTAAAATATTTAGTGGTTTTAATTATGAACAGGTTCGTTTTAATGAGGCTGCTAATAGCAATTACCTGCAAGAAATGCGGATGACTAGAATCTCAGCGTCCAGTATAGCTGTCATGCAGTTTATAGGTGCTTGTGCCTTGGCTGCTTTTTTATATTTGGCCACCTTGCCCGAAAACACGATTTTAAGCACTTCGATGACGGCAGGTGATTTTGTAGCCATGGCAACGGCTATTCTAGGGCTTCTAAAGCCTATTAAACAAATTGCAGCAGTCAATACAACCCTGCAAAGAGGGATTGCTGCTGCCAAAAGTATTTTTAGCCTTTTGGATCAAAAAGAAGAAACAGAACATTTTTCTAAAAGCTTAAAAAAAGCCAAGGGTCATTTAAAATTAGACAAAGTCTATTTTAAATATCAAAATAGTCTAAATTGGGTGCTTAAAAATATTAATCTAGAAATTAAAGCAGGCGAAACAGTCGCCTTGGTTGGGAAATCAGGCGGCGGGAAAACAACGTTAGCCTCTTTATTGCCACGTTTTTATGAACTAAGCACGGGTACTATTTATTTGGATGATTCTAATATTGCTGATTTAAGCCTAGAGAATTTGAGAGAGAATATAGGCTTAGTTTCACAGCATATTATTTTATTCAATGACAGCATTTATAACAATATTGCCTATGGCGTGAATCAAAATGCAAGCCTAGATGCTGTGTTAGAAGCTGCAAAATTAGCCCATGTTTTGGAATTTGCTGAAAAATTACCCGAAGGTATGAACACCCAAATAGGTGAACATGGTGTTTTGTTGTCGGGCGGACAAAGGCAAAGAGTGGCCATTGCGAGAGCCTTGTTAAAAGACGCGCCCATATTGATTCTGGATGAGGCAACTTCGGCTCTAGATACTGAATCTGAATTTTATATTCAACAAGCTTTAGATACGCTCATGAAAAATAAAACAACCATTGTGATTGCGCATCGTTTGTCCACCATTGAAAAAGCAGACAAAATCATACTCATTGATCAGGGAGAGATCGTAGAAATTGGAAAGCACACGGAATTATTAAGCCGGAATGGAGCCTATGCTAAATTACAACAGTCTCAAATGTTTGCGGAAGCTTGAAGCTAAAGTTCTTGAATTTTGGTATCGGCCTTTGCCAAAAGCCTTATTTTTTCTGAAAGCCTGGAATTGTTTCTTTCAGCTGATTTATGTTTTTAACAAAAAACCAGAAAAATTAAAAAAATTACAAATCCCAATTATTATTGTGGGTAATTTAACAGTTGGTGGTACTGGAAAAACACCCTGTATCATCTCTTTAATTAACCTATTAAAACAACAAGGCCATAAACCAGGGATTATCTCTCGAGGTTACAAGGGATCTTATTTAGAAAAACAAAAATTTTTGCTTGTAAATGCCCTAAGCCAAGTGTCAGAAACGGGGGATGAGGCTTTGTTACTGTATCAAAGTACTTGGGTGCCCGTTGTCTTGTCTGAAGATAGAAATCTAGCGGCTCAAAAGCTTGTAGAGCATTATTCAGAAATTACTATCATAATAAGCGATGATGGTTTGCAGCATAATAGATTGCCAAGAAGTATAGAAATTCTATTGATTGATGGTATGCGTGGTTTTGGTAATGGCCTGTGTTTGCCCTTTGGCCCCTTAAGAGAACCTGTAAAGCGCCTAAAAACGGTAGATTTAATTGCCGTAAAACCACCGATTTTTCAAAATAACAGTGATATTTTATCTCAGCTTAAAATTAATTATTTACCCCTAGTGTTTGAATTAATGTCGGATTTGAGCCCCTATGTAGGTAAAAAAGTTCATGCCGTTACAGGGATTGCGAATCCAGAGAGCTTTTTTAGATTATTAGAAAATCTAGGCATTCAAATTATCAGGCACGCTTTTCCGGATCACCATACTTTTGAGAGCAAAGATTTTGAATTTGTTTTAAACGAAACCTTGCCCTGCCTCATTACCGAAAAAGATGCTGTAAAATGCCGGCATTTGTCCAATCCTGCCTTGCAGTTTTTTATTGTGAAAATGCAATTGAAATTCAATGAAAATTTAAAACAGGCTTTATTAAATTTAATACCATTTAATACCACAGAGAACTGATGGGAATGGCAAATAGGTTTTGAGCAAAAGGTACAATCTCAGTGCCTGTATAAAGAACGATGCCGCTTATAAAATCATTGCCTGCGGCCTCTTGTAGGGTTTGTATGCCTTTAAAATCATGAATATTAACTCGGGAACTGGCTTTAACTTCTATCGCACTTAAGCTGGCATCTGGACGTTCTAAAACAAAATCGACTTCCTTGTTATCACTGGTCCGAAAATGCATTAATTTGGCCCGAATATTTCCAAAAGACAATAATTTGCTTAATTCAGTGGCAACATAATTTTCTAATAAATGGCCATAGAGTTCTGGTTTATTTTTGCGTGTGGTTTCAAAATTTAAATCTAATAAATGACAAAGCAATAAAGTATCTGTCAAAAATCCCTTGGGTGATTTAACCAGGCGTTTTCCAATGTTACGGTACCAAGGCTCTACATCAAAACACAGAAACATGGCCTGTAGAATGCTTCGATAAGCCTTGTTGGTAATGGCATTTAAACCAACATCCCTTGAAATTTCTGCATCATTCATTAATTTTCCGGCACGTGCAGCTAAAGTTCGTAACAAGGTGGGAAGAAATGCTATTTTTTCAATTTCCGCTAAAAATCGAACATCTCTTTGTAAGAGGGTGCTGATATAATTTTCAAACCATTCGGTTCTGTAGCTTAAATTTTCTTGAGAAATTTCAGGAAAAGTGGTTTTTGTGATCACGTCATCCAATGAAAAATGTTGAGGGGGAGTATTAAATTCTAAAGCAAATAATTGTTCTAAAAAAGTAGATGGGGTGTTTAAAATTTCACAGCTGGCAAAGGGATAGAGGGTTTTTATATTGACTCGACCTACCAAAGCATCTGATAATTTGGGAAGAGCCATAATATTCGCAGATCCAGTGAGCAGAAAGCGCCCCTTGCTTTCTTTGGGGTTTTTTAGTCGCAACTCATCCACCGTTAATTTTAAAGCACGGAATACATCAGGCACCAGCTGTACTTCATCAATCACCAAGGGGCCTTTTCGCAGGCCTAAGAAACTCTCTGGTGAATGGCTCGCTGCGGCCATTTGTGTTGCATTGTCAAAAGTCACGTATTCAGCTGGAAAATCAGATTGGATCAAAGCTTGAACCAAGGTGCTTTTACCGGCTTGCCGAGGGCCATTTAAAAAGACAATGGGATGATTTTTAAGGGCCAATAGGACTTTATTCAAAATTCGGCGTGGGACGGTATTCATGCTAAAGTAATCTCATTAACCTTGTAATTGTAAAGGTAGCATTTATAATTACAAAAGTCTAGGTTTATATTTACTTAATATAGGTCAACAAGTTTGCTCAAAAACCAGTATGCAATGGAAGGGTTCCGTTGGCATAGCGATGCAGTACACTGGCGATTAAAGTTTGGTAGGGTATTCCAAGATTCGCTGCTTGTTGTTTAAGCATGGTCAAGTCACTTTCTTGGATACGAATATTAATTCGCGCATTTTTCTTTAAATGTTTTTTGGCCATACTTTGTAATTTTTTCTTTAAGATGGAACTGTTTTTAACGCTGGTCCATTCGTCATTTTCAACACTTTGCATAAGCATTTTTTCTTCTGCATCAAAGGGAGTTATTTTTTTATTTTTCATTATTTTCTCCTAAATATTTTTTTGTTAGTTTTCTGCTTGGAAAGATCGTTTTTAAAAAATAGCTGCCGTCAGCCTGTTGTACACATGGAACGGCATAAGCATAGCCATTGATAGAAATAACGATAATCTCCTGGTTCGGATATTTAGAGTTTTTGGTAAAGAAGCATTTTTTTCAGAATTAAAATAATAGAAATCCATGATACTATAGAGTATAGAACATTGTGTGCCTTTTGTACGCAGGCTAAAATAGAGCTCAAGTTTGGTGGAACTCTTGATGTTCGTTAACTGTTATGCTACAGTTAACAAATGATAAAATCTTGGAAGCATAAAGGGATACAGAGATTTTTTAATTCTGGTGATAAATCTGGAATTATAGCTGTACATGAACGAAAGTTAACCATTATACTTCAACGTTTGAGCGCGATCACTCATGTAGCAGATATGAATACCCCTGGAATGCAGTTTCACGCATTAAAAGGAGATTTGTCTGGATATTATTCCGTATCTGTAAATGGGAATTGGCGCATCATTTTTAAATTTGATGGTACGGATGTAACGCATGTTGATTATATTGACTATCATTAATAATAACCTCAGGAATAAATTATATGTCTATTATTTATAAGCCAGTACACCCAGGAACGATTGTTCATGATGCTTTAATTATTGGCGCCGAATTAAGCGTTACTGACGCTGCACATAAATTAGGTATTTCACGTACCTCTTTGTCTCGTTTATTAAATGGACATGTAGGTATTAGCCCTGAAATGGCTTTACGTTTGGCAAAATTATTAAATACCAGTGTGGAAATGTGGATCAATATTCAGGCGCAATATGACACTTGGTTAATAAGTAAAAAATACACCCAAATAAAAATCATTCCACTAGGCCAAGTTGCTTAAAAAATTTTCCGAGTATTTAGACCATAACACTCTTAAAAGTAGCTGGAGATTTAGATTTTAACCAGCATGGAATAAGTTCTAGTAAGGGCTTGGCTCTAAAATCTATTGTTGATAATTGATTAAAAGGCATCCAAAGTAGTTCAATATGGGCCTCTAATTGTGGAATTGCACGATCATTTTTTAAAGCCTCTGATTCAGCTTCAAAAATAAAATTGTATTCATGGTTATGACAGATGGAACTATACCTGGGTTCAAAACTGTACTCCAAGCACCCTAAAAATCTCTTGATTTTGCATGTGGCGCCAGTTTCTTCCAGTAATTCACGAAGCAATGATGCTTCAACAGATTCACCATGTTCAACATGACCTCCTGGGAGAAAATAAAAATTAAGTGCTAAGTCCGTCGTTTTGCAAAGTAAAATAGACTCTTGATCAAGAATTACAGCACGGCTTAAAACGTGGATGTTATTGTTTGTTTTCATATGGCTTGACCTCAAGGATGATTTCGGGAAGCCTAGTATAATAGAATTAGCTCTTTTAGCATAGTGTGCAATTTTCCAGGTTGAAATGATATTAATTTCTTTGAACCACAGGCCTCAGCTAGCCTATCGTAAGCCAAAAAACCGTATACCAACCAGAGTGCATTGGCTATCTCTAATGCCGCTAATAAATTTTTTTCTGTTTCAAATTCTAAAAAATTTTTTAGGCAGGTCTTTTTAATTTTTAGATAGGCATCATCGTTTTCATTTAGGGTATGGTGCTTTCTAATTTGTTGCAGGCAGTTTAATATGGAAAAAAATGGGTGTGAAATTGAAATTTCACCTAAGTCAATAATGGTAATGGCCTGTGTTTTAGTATTTATCAAGGTATTATTATCATTAAAATCAGGTTGCACCATGGTTTCTTGAATAGAGTAGCCAGCCAGTTCTTCGCACAAAACAGTTATTTTGGGGAGAAGCGCCCCAAGTTCTGTTATTTCAACTTCAGATAATCCATCCTGTATTAAAAAAGATGCTTTAGACAGGGCTTTTTTGTATAAAACTGGCAATTGGTTTAATCGGCAATCCGGAACACCGATATTAATAAAATCATCAATATGATCGGCTATCTTTATTTGAAGTGCAGTAAATTGATTGATTGCTTTGCACAATAAATCACAGTCAAAGTTGTTTTTTAGTATGCTGCGTAAGGATACACCCGCATCTTTCATTAAAAAACAGTTTAATTCTGAATTCTGTGCAATAACAGTAGGAACGGGGGCTTCAAATTGCTTGCTCAAAAGTTGGATAATATCTGCCTCCAGACCAATAAGCTCAGGCGTGTTTTTAAGATAGAATAAGCCAATTTTTGTTTGGATTTTTACAACGCTGGACCAAGGCGTTTGAACGAGAATTTCTCTATTAATTGGAGTTTGTTTCAGGGTCATTATGGCCCAGTTGAGAGATTCAGGTAATTGATTGCTGGCCATTTATCGTCTTTTAGGGTTAGTTGTTTTTTATGGGTGTGGAGTTATGGCAATAACCGTGATTTGTTTTTTTTGAGGCCCATAGCACCAAAATATTCGATATGCACCAGGGGTATTATTTTGAGCATAGGCTTCAAATACTTTTTCTTTGGTGTGGAATGGATTTTCTAGGGACGAATATTCGTGGGTATGTAATCCGGGGTGTCTAGGGTTAGTTTGTAATAATTGCAAAGTTTTGTGTATTTTTTTGTACAATCCAAATTGGCGAGATCCCTTAGGACTTTTTTTTGCTTTTTCTCGGAGATTGGTTAAAGTATCTGAAGCAATAGGCTGATAAAGAATTTCAAAATTCAAGCAATAGGCCCTGTTGTTTGAGGTTCAGTTTCTGCTAGCCAAAGAACATCATCTTCTAGGTTAAAATGTAGAGGCTTGCCTTTTCCAAGTTTTGCTTGTTTTAATCCTTCTTGAACAGAGGCCAGTGCCTCTGGATTTTGGTATAACCAGGCCTCTTGTTCTGGAATAATTCGGACAGGCACTAATTCAATGCTTTCTGATTTTATTTTTAGGGAAAACATTTTATTGGCGAATTTTTTTCCTAAACAAAGTCGGCCAGAGGAATCAGTTGTTGTATGCGTTTTCATCGAAAATCACCCCTACTAGTTTTAAGTATATCATCAAAAAAATAAAATGCCTATTTCCCATAATGCCAAAATGGTTAATTCAACTAGGGTTATATGCGCTATATATTTAGTCATAGGCGTCGCGATAATTCTGGGATGTGCACGTATTCATTCTAAAATAATCAGAAATGTTAATTTAAACTAGAAAAGATGTTATGTTTAATTGCTTTCGAATCAAAAGAAATTGTTTCGTGGCAATGTGCTTTTTTATTTGAAATTGAAACCAAGATATCCGCAAAATCCACACTGCAGGTTTCATATAATTCAATGGTTTCTTCTACAGAATCGAAATCTTCAAAACAAAATTCTTTCACATGTATTAAAAATTTTAGAAGTGATAATAATTCTTCTTTTTTATAATGATATCCCTTTTTAAGAACCCATACCACCTGACAAATGGTAATTTTATTAATATACAGAACCTGTTCTTTGTCCTGATACTTCTGAATAAAAGACATAACTTGAGAGGCTTGAAGTTTATCATCACGTGTAATAAAACGCACTAAAACATTTGTATCTAAGCCTATCATGAATGTTTGCTTTCTATAATTTCATTGATTTGATCAATAGACAAAGCTTTTTTTGGTTTTGGGAGAAAGCCATATAAATCCATCACATTATTTTTCTTTACAGGTCTTAGTATTAAGAAATCGCCAGATTGCTTAAATTCCAAGGAATCCCCAGCTTCTAAGTTCAGGGCTTGCCTGTATGCTACAGGAATTGTAACCTGCCCCTTTTGTGTGAGCGTTGAGCTTAACATAAAAATTCCCACCTACTAATAGATATTGGTAATACTTTTATTGTAGGGTATTACCGACGCCGTTGCAAGCTACTTTTTTGGTAATTTAGGTATATACGCGTTATGAAGCGCAATCAATAGGCTTGAATACAAGAGGGCTTTATGACAATATAAGCCTCAAAATGAAATTAACTGGAGGAAGAAAATGGATAAAACCATACAGCAATTATCAGGAATGAAGCTGGTCGGTATTACCACGAGAACGAATAATGCTGAAATATTTACAGGCGATCCTTCAGAAAATAAAATAACAGCGACCATTCAGAAATATTTTTACAATGGCTTGGCTGAAAAAATTAATAATAGAGTAAAGCCTGGAAGAACGCTTTGTGTTTATACCAATTATGAAAGTGATGCAAACGAAGATTATAGCTATTTTATAGGAGAAGAGGTAAATTCTTTTGAAAATTTAGACGGGGCATTTGGAACACTAATAATTCCCGCTCAAAATTATGCGAAATTTACGAATCAGCCAGGGCCAATGCCTGCCGTGTGTATTGAAATGTGGCAAAACATTTGGAAAATGAATGATGCTGATTTAGGTGGTGAAAGATCGTATATTGCAGATTTTGAAGTGTATGATGAACGAAGTCAAAATCAAAATAATGCGGTGCTTGATATTTGTATTGGTATCAAATAAAAAATTATGAGTATATTAAAAAAGCTCATTCAATCAGAAAACGATGCGCGTGAATTTGGTTTTGATTGGCCAGATCCGTTTATGGTATTGGATCAAATCATTGATGAATGCCGAGAAATTCGAGATGAAATTAATCAAGGTTCTAATCAAGAAAAGCTCCAGGAAGAAATAGGGGACTTGTTTCATGCCGCAATTTCTTTGTGCATTTTTTCCGGCTTTGATTTAGAGCAAACTTTAGAAAAAACAAATCTTAAATTTTCTAAACGCATGATGCTTGTAAAAGCCCTTGCTAAAAATAAGGGCTTAAAAGATTTGCGAGGTCAAAACATAGATTTCATGCTGAGCCTTTGGAAAGAGGCTAAGAAACTTGAAAGTTCAAGAGATTTTATTGAAGGTAAAAAATGAAGTTCATCTGGTCTTGAAGTCTTGGAAAAATTAACAACGCCCTACAACTATTTTGAAGGAATAACCGATGCTGTCTTTTAACGAAAAAATTTCTAAATTTCTAGTTAACCTAAATCAATTTCAATACCGTTATGGGCACAGTGATTGGTCTTGGAATTTTATTTTTTTACATAAAAAAACGAAATGGTATCACATCTCTATTTTAGAATATCAAAAAACCTATTATATCAATTTAACAACGGATGAATACGGCATAAAGAGCCTAGAAGTTAAAATGTCTGAAAATTCCCTAGATAGCTATTTGATTAAAGAATGGGAACCTTATATTGATTCTGCTCAAAAATGGCTAGATTTAACAAAAAAAGATTGGATTAAAGCACATGCCATGGTGCTTAAAAATTATCCCCTCAATAGTCGCTATGGCTATATCTCGCACGCCTTGGTTCGTGCTTCTTTGCCGGATATATACCGATTGGATCAAGTCCTGGGGCAGAAAAAAGTAAAAAAATTCATAAAAATTGCCGAAAGTAGGTATTTTTATGATGAAAAAAATACGATTTGTTTTGGTTTAACAGCGAATAAATACTTTGAATATTGTAAAATCGCCTATATTGCAGCCGAATCTAAAAATGAACGCATCAATGAAAGCCTTTCAGGCAAAGAATTGTATGAAAGATATGCCGATGGTAGGCACGAGGGATTATTGGAGATTGATTTAGACTCTCAAGAAGAATTTGCCGCATGGATAGATGGTAGACACCCTAAAAAACAAACAGGTGGTCACCCTTGGGAAATAAAACGAGGCGGAAATACAACACACATTGATTTATACGTGAGTAGGCCGAGATATGGCAGCCAAGAGGGTTTTAATATTACAGTTTCTGCACGCGCAATCACGCGATTGGCTGAGGCAATTTCAATGTTCTTAGCCATTCATGATGCGGGTTTGCCAATTCAGATTTCAGATCCAAAGGCCATTAGTAGAAGATTACAGGCCCAAGACAATATAGGTATTGTTCCAAAACAGGATTCTTTGCATCGTGCCAATCAACATTATCCCGAACATCAGGATGTATACGATGTTATGCATTTTGACGATTTAGGACGTTCTAAAAGACGTCTAAAAAATATGATCACTTGGGAGCCATTGCCTGTTTTAGTGCCGGTTTAAGATTAGGACAAGGAATAGAAACATGATGCTAGAAAACAAGTTAAATATCACCAATCAGGTTGAATTAGCCAAAACTGAGGAAAGGATCAGCAAGCAAAAAATCAAGCGACTGTTTGATTCTGGCGATATAGACAAGTTGGAAGTTGGAACCTTTGCTGGGCTCTGTTTGATTCATGCCTATTTATAAATACCCCCAAGGGTTTGAGGGTATTTAATAAATAAAAGTTTTGTTTGAAAATCTAAAAAGGCCTATAATTTCTGGAATTATTATTTCGGTTTTCATTGTTGCTGAATTCAGAAATCATAGCTGGGATAGCAAGTACAGCGCCCAAAATGAACAAAGGCAAGCTTTCGGACAAATCAAAATCTTCTCTGTCTTGGCGATGCGGTTGTTGATAGGCTTGATGCCGAGTATTTTGAACCGTATTTTGGTTGGAAGCGCTGCTCTGGGCTCTAAATTGCGGCATGCTGTTGAAATGGCGAATACCCGGGGTGCTTGCTGTTCTTGCGGCAGCTACAGGCACAGTGGCACGGAAAGAATGTAAAATTGCAGCCTGAAGATCATCGATGGTATCGGGATGAAAGTCATTGTAATTAGGATTAATATCAGGTTGCCATTCGGGATAATGGCTTTGGAAATTGTCTTGAATCATGTTTAGATGGCTTTTAACAATATCTTTTTGATAAGTATTCAAAGTGGATTTGTTATTGAGTGTAGCTTTAATTAAGGTTTCACCGGCCCTTAAATAACCCGGGCGTTCTTTCACAAAATCAAAAATAGCTTGAGCCTCGTCGTTTAATTTGGGTGAACCTTGTTCTTCAACAATAAATTCTTCAGGATGTTCTTGAATGGCGAGATAAGCTGCTGTGATTAATTCTTGCATTAATGAAGTGGCATCTTCAATGATAACAGAATTAATATTTAATTGAATGCTGTTATTTCGTGGATCTTTAATCGTGCCTTCTGTGGAACGATGGCGAGTGGCTTCGAACAAGCCTTGTAGGCCTGTTGCGCTGAATACACGTGCTTGGCCGTTAGGGTAGTTATTCACCGTCACGGGATCTTCAGTTAATTCTTGGCTAATATCGTCTAAAAACAAAGTATGGATTTTCTGTACGAATTCGAGGTGTTTTTTGGCTCTGGGTCGCATGGTACTTCTCCTGTTTTAGGGATTTATGTTGGGTTTAATTTTTATGTTTTTTAATAATTTCAAGAATTTCTTTATTTTCTAAGGTTTCTGATTCTAGCAAGGCTTTGGCCAGTGCATCTAAGGCATTTTTTTGTTTTTTTAGAATATCAGTGGCCAGAGCTTTATTATTTAAGATAATTTTTGAAATTTCATCATCTATGGATTTGTCTTTGGATTTACTCAAGTTAATGGGCCCCAGGCTGGAAAACCCATAAACAGTAACCATGTCTCGGGCAATATTGGTAGCAACTCTAAAATCATCCGAAGCGCCATTCGTAACATTTTCCCTGCCTAAAAGAATTTCCTCTGCAATTCTGCCACCGAGGGCTACGGCGATTTGATGCTCTAGGTATTTTTTGTTCATGAGCTGTCTTTCTTCTGGCAGAAAGGAGGTGAGTCCTAAGCTCATTTTTCTAGGAATAATAGTCACTTTATTTAAGGGGTTGGTTTTTAAAAAGTGAGCGACCAGGGCATGTCCTGCTTCATGATAAGCTATGATTTCTTTTTCTTGGGGTGTTAAGTGCAATGTTTTTCGCTCTTGTCCTAAAATTACTTTTTCTGCAGCTAGGTTTAATGCTTGGTTATTAATTTTTTCTAAATGATTTTTGGCTGAAAAAATAGCTGCTTCGTTTACAATATTTTGCAAATCGGCTGCAGAAAACCCAATGGTGGTTTTGGCGATATTGCCTATATTAATATCATTAGAGGTGGGTTTGTTTTTCAAATGGACTTTGAGTACTTCTTCTCTTTCTTTTAGATTGGGTAGGGAAAAGTACAAATGTTTGTCAAAACGACCGGGTCTTAATAAAGCGGGATCTAGAACCTCGTAATTGTTTGTGGCGCCAATTAAAATAATGCCTTTTCCGGTTTGTTTGTCTAGAACACCGTCCATTTCTGCTAGAAATTGATTCACGGCATTGTCGTATTCGGTACTACTATTGGGGTTGTTGCGTTTTCTAGCAATTGCATCAATTTCATCAATAAACACGATGCAGGGGGCATTGGCTCTTGCTTTCTTAAAGAGCATACGAATTCGTTCCGAGGTCCCACCAATCCAAAGGTTTGCAAAATCAGAACCTGAAGTTGCAATCAGTTTTAAATTAGCTTCTTTTGCAAATGCACGTACCAACATGGTTTTGCCAGTACCGGGTGGGCCAAAGAGCATAATGCCTTTTGGGGGATTGGCACCTAATTTTTTATATTGGTCATAATTTTTGATGTAATGTAAAATGCCTTGAATTTCTTCCTTTGTTTCGTGTAAGCCTCCTAAATGGCTTAAATTAATATTAATATCTTCAGGTAGAACAATTGGAAAATTGATGTTTTGAATATTGCTCACTGGATCTTGGTTATTGGGTTGCTCTGTGTTGGAATTGTTATTGGATGCCTGATCTTCTGTTGAGTTTTGAGTTTGAAGATTGTTACCTATAATTTGGTTGTAAGAGGGGTGGCTGGTAAAAAATCCTACAAGAAAAATGATTAACATGAAGGTCGCCAGCATGGAAATTGATTTCTGTGCAAATGCAAAAGTTGCAACAACAGCAGATTTCATGAACGACAAAACAGAGAGCAAATAAAAGAGCTGTCTTTTTGGCTTTTCGACAACAGAAGGATGGGGATGGCTAGGGTTATAGTTATATCGGTACATACAGGCCCTCTTAAAATAATTTCTTAAATTCCGCAAGTAATTGGAATAAGGTCATTGTACTGTTTTTTCATTTAAAAGTAAATCCCTAACAATTAAAACTTTTGTCTAAACTTGTAGTTAAGTCACTGCACTCTTGATTTAAAAGAAAAAAGCAATGATATACACTATTATTTGGAGTAAAAGGCATGAAACTCTTAAAAACAATCAAAGGTAAATTGATTAGCCTATTCGTGGTGATTATCAGCTTTATACTGGTTGCCTTTGGTTATTACAATTACATTGATTTGGAAAAAAATTTACGTAAAGATTTGTCTAATCAAGTGGCTAGTTTGAAAAAACGTTTACAACAAAGTTTGCCTGATCCCGTATGGAACTATTCAGACAATGCCATTTCCCAAATAATAGAATCAGAGATGGGTTCAAGTTTTGTTGCAGGCATTTATCTTTGGCGTGCTGATGGTTCTTTGGCCGATGCCATGAATCGCAATGAGGAATGGAAGGCGACGAAAGTTGATAAAAATGGTCCTAATAAAAACCCAAAAACAGATCCAAAACTAGAAGAATATGGTGAGCCTGAAAGTATAAAATTAATCTATCAAAATGGTGCAGAAATGAACCAAGTGGGCGAGGTTCAAGTGTATGTGAGCACACGTGAATTACAAGAAATGCTTCGAAACAGTGCAATAAAACAAGGCATACAGGTTATTTTAGTAGATCTGGTTTTAGTGGTTGCTCAATTATTAATCATCAGCCGCGTTGTAGATAATCCTTTAAGCGGGATCATGAATGCATTCAAAGAAATTGCGCAAGGTGGAGGTGATTTAAGGCAGCGCCTGAAAGTGAATAGCCAGGATGAATTGGGTGAATTATCTGTTTCGTTTAATACTTTTTTGAATAACTTGCAAATCATGGTTTCTGATATTATTGTTTGTGCCCAAGATTTAACCAATTCATCTAATGAGGCTGCGGGTTTAACGGCTAAAACCAAAGAAGAACTGGAAAGACAAAGAGCAGAAATCTCTTCTTTGGCTACGGCAGTGAATGAAATGGCGGCTTCAGCTCAGCAGGTGGCACAAAATGCCGAACAAGCTGCTACTTCAACCAAGCATGCTTACGAGGAATCAAGCAATGGTAAAGATGTGGTAGATAAAACCGTG
>JBJSZW010000025.1:0-15257 GCA_046090565.1 Gammaproteobacteria bacterium | reverse complement strand
TAAAGAAACTGCAAGTGGTAAGATCATTCTTGCCTCCTTTGGCCTTTCTCAGGGGCAGAGTCAGAGTGGTTCGCTTGTTAAAGAGAAATCGGTTGAGAATGATGCTTTGGATGCTGTAAGAAATGCGCAAGTATTTCTGAGGGCCAAAGAGAGTTTTCAATTTTGTTCTTAGAACCCCTCGGCTCGCAGCCCTAGGGAGTTTCAGCAAGAACTATAGCCCCAAGCTATAAAAATAAACTGGTTAAAAATTTTTTGGCATTTAGAACCTCGATGTCTCCACTTAGAAATTCATTTTGTAGATATTTTACAATTTGAACCGCTGGATAATTGTATTTTTGATGAAAATACTTTAAGGGTGCATTAATTTTAGAATCTGACAGCTTTGCTTCCAAAATTTGCATTACTGTATTTTCTTTGACCAACGCAAAATCCACTTCCAAGCCATCTTTCGTTCTTAGATAATGTAATACATATTCTTCGGCTAAGTAATCAACTTTTCCATATACATGCTTTAGTAAAGATAAAGCCACGAAATTTTCAAATTTTGCTCCCTCATCCCCCTGAACTAAAGCCGTATCAAAAAAATATATCTTAGGTTCTTTTAATAAGCTACGTGCAATATTTTTAGAATAGGGGGTAATTCTAAAAATAATGTACAAGGCTTCTAGTATTTCTATGTATTTTTTTACCGTTATTGGTGATATTGCAATATCTTCAGCCAAAGATTGATAGGAGATCGTAGAACCTACTCTATGCCGTAAAAGTTCAAATAATAATTTAATAGCCCGCATATTATTAATTTGTTCAAATTCAAAAACATCCGTACTCAACAAGCTATTAACATATTGCAGGCGCCAACGATTCGCCTCCAAAATGTTTTCTGCCAAATAAGGTTCTGGAAAACCCCCTCGTTCTTGCAATTTTTCAATATCTAAGATTTCTGATATTTGATTTAATTCCGCCAAAGAAAATGGTAATAGGTGATGCAAAAAATATCGGCCTGCTAAAGAATCTCCGATGTGTTGGAAGGTATCCAGCCTCGCACTTCCAGTCACCAATATTTTCATATTTTCCGGTTTTGTGTCATACAAGCCTTTTAAATAATTTTTCCAATCTTCCATTTTATGTAATTCATCTAGGATTAATAAATCACAAGTTGGAAGCCAGGCTTGTTTTTTAATAATTTCTCTATCCGTGATTTTATCGTAGCTTAAATAGAGACTATTTTTAAAAAATGCTTGGGCTATATTTTTAGAAAGCCATGTTTTACCCACCTGACGCGGCCCCACCAAGAAAACAATTTTCTTATTCAAGTCTTTCAGAATGGCTGCTTGTTGAAATCTTTGCATAAACGCCCCTGTTTTAGACTATAATACATTAAAATATTAAAAAGTCAAGACTTTACTGTATTTTAATGTATTATTGTCAGATTTTATTGTAGGTCGTCGTGAAACACAGAAAATAATCATTGTCATAATTTTTGGTCTTGCCCTAGCAATTGCCGCATCTAACCCAGAAAAACACAAGGTACCGAGCCATTCATCATAAATTAATAAATTTTTCTTCAATTTTTTTAATAAACCACATAAAACCCTGTTTTATTCTACCATGTTGTTTTACACTGATTGGATTGCGTGGATCAAATGGCAGATGAATTCTGTCTAAAAATCGTGTTTGGGTAAATAACAAGTACAGAGGATACAATATTTTTATAAGCCCCAGTATTTGTTTCAAGTCTTTCTGATTATTTAAAAACCCAGAATACACCTGCGTTTCTAATAATTGATAAACTTCTTCTGTTAGATTATACGTGTTTTTGACCGCACCCAAACAGGCCATAATTGAAAAAATTTGTTTGAGGGCATAAAATTTCATTACTTAAAATGAGCGAAAAGTCTAAAGCAATTTATTCTGCCATTAATTTAAAACCAGAGGATACCCCTTATCGAGTAGTTTAACATTAAAATAGACATTCAAGTTGCTCAACTAAATGGTATTAAGTAACAACATAATGCCGCATTATGGCTTGTTCTCAACAACAAGTGATAAAGTCTGCAAATTATCAAAAATTTCTAATGCTTATTTTTTATTTGTTTTTTCAAATTCTTGTCTTGAAATTTTATTGTAAACTAGTTTATTTGAGTTTATATTTTTAGTTAAAATAGTTCCTGCACCCAAAGCCACATGATCGCCGGTTTCAATAGGCGCAATCAAAGCACTATTAGCACCGATAGAATTATAAGCGCCTATTTTAGTCGGATGCTTGTTTTTTCCATCGTAATTACAAGTAATAGTTCCTGCACCTATGTTGGTATTTTCTCCAATTTCTGCATCACCAATATAACTTAAGTGATTCACTTTGACTTTATTTTTTAGAACCGATTTTTTTATTTCTACAAAATTACCCACTTTGGATTCTGCAAATAGCTCGGTACCAGGGCGAATCCTGGCAAAAGGCCCCAAATTACACGATGAACCTATTTTAGCGCCTTCAATAATAGTATGGGCTTGAATGTTCGTATTGTCTTGAATTTCGACGTCTTTTAAATAACAGTAGGGCCCAATAGAAACATTACGACCTAAAATAACGGCGCCTTCTAAAATAACACCTACATCAATTTTACAGTCTGATTTAAATTTTAAATCTCCGCGTAAATCAAAACGTTGTGTATCTGAAATATAAAGGCCTTCTTTGGCCAAATTTTCGGCCTGATGCACTTGAAATTTTCTCTCTAAGGTTGCCAATTGCAGGGGATCATTCACGCCAGAAATTTCAAAATCATACTTGGGTTCTACCGTATCAATTCTTAGGCCTGCCTCTTTGGCATGGGCCACTATATCTGTTAAATACAATTCTTTTTGGTTATTTTGATTGTTTAGTTTGGGTAAAAAAGCTTCTAATAAAGTTCTATCTGCAATTAGAGCTCCTGTCCAGATTTCCTGAATTTTTTTTTGTTCTGAACTCGCATCTTTTTCTTCTACAATGGCTATGATTTCTTGAGGATTATCTTTAGCTCTAAGAATCCGTCCCAAACCTTGTGGTTTTTCAGTATGAATGGTTAATAAGCTTAATGGACTCGAGCTTGCAACCTGCCATAAATGGTCTAGGGTTTGCTTTTTTATACAGGGCACATCGCCATATAAAACCAAGATTTTATCTAGGCGTTTAGAATAATGCGGTAATGTTTGTAATACCGCATGACCTGTGCCCAGTTGTTCAGCCTGATGCACAAAAACCAATTTTTCTCTAATCTTACTGAAATTGGGATGATCATAATATTGCTTGATCAATTCTGCACCAAAGCCCAAAACTAGGAATATTTTGTGTGGATTAAGCATCGAGGCTGTTTCTATTACGCGCGTTAAAAGTGTCTTACCAGCCAGGACATGCATTACCTTGGGTAAAGTAGACTTCATGCGCGTTCCCAAGCCCGCAGCTAAAATTACAACTCCCAAGCGCATGTTTAGATCCTATCTCGGATTTTCTTTAAAGATCGCAATTGCGCCATGGCTTCCAATAACTGCCCTTGGGCTTTTGCATAATCCATGTGCTCACTAGCGCCAGCTAGCATCGCTTGGGCCCTTTCTTTGGCAGCCTGTGCTGCGGATTCATTCACATCTTCTGAACGCAAAGCTGTATCAGCCAAAATCATGGTAATCTCGGGCTGTACTTCTAAGACACCACCGGAAATATAAAAACTAGATTCTAAATGATCCGACTGCAACACCCAAACTGGCCCAGGCACTAATTTTGCAAACAAAGCGGCATGATGGGCTAAAATTTCCATCTCTCCCACTACCGTGGTTACAAATAATTTTTGAACCTTGCCTTCAAATATCAGGCCTTCCGGGCTTACAATCTGCAAATTAAACATAATTAACTCATATCTTTGGCTTTGGCGATTACTTCGTCAATAGATCCTACCATATAGAACGCTTGTTCAGGCAATTTATCATATTCACCCTCTACAATACCCTTAAAGCTACGAATGGTTTCTTTCAAAGGCACAAATTTACCGGAACTACCCGTAAATACTTCCGCTACAAAAAAGGGTTGAGATAAAAATTTCTGAATTTTTCTGGCACGAGAGACTACTAACTTATCCTCTTCAGACAATTCATCCATGCCCAAAATAGCAATAATGTCTTTCAATTCTTTATAACGCTGTAAAATACCCTGAACTTTGCGTGCCACTTCATAATGTTCAAGCCCCACAATCTGGGGATCCAACTGGCGACTGGTCGAATCTAAAGGATCCACCGCGGGGTAAATACCTAATTCAGCAATTTGCCTAGACAAAACCACTGTTGCGTCTAGATGTCCAAAAGTTGTGGCAGGAGAAGGATCGGTTAAATCATCCGCAGGCACATAAACCGCTTGAACAGAAGTAATGGATCCCGTACTGGTAGAAGTAATTCGTTCTTGTAAAATACCCATTTCATAAGCTAAAGTAGGCTGATACCCTACTGCGGAAGGCATTCGGCCCAATAAGGCTGAAACTTCTGTTCCTGCTAAGG
Organism: Gammaproteobacteria bacterium; assembly: GCA_046090565.1. Taxonomy (GTDB): domain Bacteria; phylum Pseudomonadota; class Gammaproteobacteria; order UBA6186; family Azoamicaceae; genus JBJSZW01. The sequence goes on along the minus strand of JBJSZW010000025.1, from coordinate 10,739 downwards.
TATAACGATAAATATTATCTATAAATAATAGAACATCTCTACCTTCATCCCTGAATTTTTCGGCCAGAGTAAGACCTGTTAAACCTACTCTTAAACGATTACCCGGAGGCTCATTCATCTGACCATAAACCAGGGCTACTTTATCCAAGACATTTGATTCTTTCATTTCATGATAAAAATCATTGCCTTCTCTGGTTCTCTCACCAACGCCAGTAAACACGGAATACCCACTGTGTTCAATCGCAATATTGCGGATCAGCTCCATCATATTTACAGTCTTACCCACACCCGCACCGCCGAATAAACCTACCTTACCGCCTTTGGCGAAGGGGCAGATGAGATCAATGACCTTGATGCCGGTTTCCAACAAAGCATTATTAGCCGCTTGCTCTGAAAATTTAGGGGCTGAACGATGAATAGGTAACTGATCCTGGGTTTGGATGGGGCCTAAGTTGTCTATAGGCTGGCCCAATACATCCATGATTCGGCCTAAGGTCGCCTTACCCACAGGCACGGTGATAGGGGCTCCTGAATTAATAACCGTTTCATGGCGCCTTAAACCTTCTGAAGATCCCATAGCAATCGTTCTTACTACCCCATCTCCTATCTGCTGCTGGACTTCCAAGGTTAAGTTTTTACTTTCTACCACTAAAGCATCATAGATATTAGGTACGGCATGTACTGGAAATTCAACATCCACAACCGCTCCAATGATCTGAATAATGCTGCCTTTGACCACTCCATCAGAGCCTGAATTGTCTCTATTTTTCGTTTGCGCTTGGGATTTCATTCAATTTTTCTCCTGCTTTATACAGCGGCTGCACCTGCTACTATTTCTGCAATTTCTTGCGTAATAACAGCCTGCCTGGCCTTATTATACTTCAAAGACAATTCTTCAATTAAATTGCCCGCATTGTCTGTCGCGCTTTTCATAGCAACCATGCGTGCCGCTTGTTCACAAGCTACGTTCTCAACCACAGCCCTATAAACCAAAGACTCGATGTATCTAATCATCAGATTATCTAGGATTAATTGCGGATTAGGTTCAAATAAAGGGTCGTGGTGATGCTGCTGCAGCCCTGAATCAGCAGCTTCTTCCAATTCTCGAGCGGGCAACAGTTGTTCTAACACCGGCTTTTGAATCATGGAATTTTTAAATTCATTGTAAAATAAGTAAATGCGATCCAAATTGCCCTCACGGAAGGCCTGTAGCATCACTTGCACCACACCAATCAATTTATCTAAACTGGGTTTTTCCCCTATATTGGCTGTAGAAGCCAATACTTTACCACCGTATTTTTTGAAAAAAAATTCAGCTTTTCTGCCAATTAAACAAGATTCAATTTCAATGCCTTCTGCATTACTTTTTTTCATGAATTGCACAATTTCTTTGAATAAATTAATATTCAAACCACCGCACAAACCACGATCCGTTGAAACGATAATTAAGCCTATTTTTTTTACAGGCCGATTGAGCAAAAAAGGGTGCCTACAATCTTGGGAACTCGCAACCAAATGGTGTAGGATAGATTTGACTCTTTGGGCATAGGGCCTAGAAGCTTGCATCCTTTGTTGGGACTTGCGCATTTTACTAGCTGCAATCATTTGCATGGCATTCGTAATTTTCCGAATGCTTCTAACGGTTTTTGTTTTATCTCGAATTTGTTTAATGGTAGACATTGTTTAAAATACTCATCGTTCAGGCCACAAAATCTTCTTTAAAAGCCTGCAACAACGCCGTTAATTCTTTTTCAATTTCCTCATTGTATTTTGGATTTTGATTAATTTTTTCTAACAAAGGCTGATAACCGGCCTTTGCAAATGCCAATAAGGCATTTTCAAAACTCACAATCGACTTTACAGGCACATCGTCTATGTAACCTTTTTCTGCAGAAAACATTGACAAAGCCATTTCAGCAACGGACAAGGGTCTGTATTGGTTTTGTTTCAATAGCTCTGTAACCCTTTGCCCTTTTTCCAGTTGTTTTCTTGTCATTTCATCCAATTCTGAGGCAATCTGAGCAAAAGCTGCCAACTCACGGTACTGAGCCAATGCCAAACGAATACCCCCTCCCAATTTTTTTATAATAGGGGTTTGAGCGGCGCCACCCACACGTGAAACAGACAAACCTGCATTAATAGCGGGGCGAATATTAGCATTGAACAAATCTGTTTCTAGAAAAATTTGGCCATCCGTAATAGAAATAACATTGGTAGATACAAAAGCAGACACATCGCCTGCCTGAGTTTCAATCACTGGTAAAGCAGTCAGCGAACCTGTTTTACCCTTCACTTGGCCCTTGGTATGTTCTTCTACATAGGCTTCATTCACTCGAGCGGCACGCTCCAACAATCTAGAATGCAAATAAAAAACATCTCCAGGATAAGCTTCTCGACCGGGTGGACGTTTCAAAAGCAAAGAGATTTGACGATAGGCCCAGGCTTGTTTCGTGAGATCATCATAAATAATCAAAGCATCTTCGCCCTTGTCTCTAAAGTATTCTCCCATCGAACAGCCGCTATAAGGTGCGATATATTGAAGGGCTGCGGCATCTGAAGCCGTCGCAGCCACCACGATGGTATGTTTTAAGGCATCATGTTCTTCAAGCTTACGCACCAACTGCGCAATGGAAGATGCTTTCTGACCAATAGCGACATAAATACATTTCACGCCTGTACTTTTCTGGTTAATAATTGTATCTATAATGATTGCTGATTTACCCGTCTGTCGATCACCAATCAACAATTCTCTTTGTCCCCGGCCTATCGGGATCATGGTATCAATGGCCTTTATTCCTGTTTGTAAGGGTTGGCTAACAGATTTTCTCCAAATCACACCCGGCGCTACTTTTTCTATCGGCGAAAAATGGCTGGTTTCTATTTTGCCACGATCGTCCAAAGGTCGACCTAAAGCATCAACCACGCGACCCAATAAAGCTTCTCCAACGGGTACTTGAAGAATTTCTCCCGTGGCATACACAGGCTGCCCTTCAGACAACCCCTCGCCCGTACCTAAAACAGCAGCGCCAACGCTGTCTTTTTCAAGATTTAGCGCCAGGCCAATCTCTCCATTGGCAAATTTCAAACTTTCGCCATAAGAAACTTCATCCAAGCCATACATTCGAACCACACCGTCCGCCACGCTTACGATACGGCCTTCTTGGCGCAAAACAGGCTTCATACCAAAACTTTCTATTTTTTGTTTTAAAACAGAGGTTATTTCAGAAATATTAATCGACATAATTCATATTTTCCCATTTAATAAGGCCATTAATGAATGGACTTGATTTGATAAAGAATAATCCCAAACTTGACTCCCGCAACGCGCAACAAAACCTGTAATGAGTTTAGGATTTTCTATTACAATAAACTCTAAATCAGCGTCTACCTGTTCAGACAACCACTTTTTAATGTGTTTTTCCTGATGCAGCATTTTGTCTGCATGTTCTATCAACATTTCTCTTTTATTCAATCTTTTGTACAAAAGCTGTTTATAAGCCCCTGCAATTTCTAACAAAAGATTCAAATGTTTGTTCTTAAGAAGAAGAGCAATAAAGTTTTTCCACATACCAGGAAAGGGTTCTAAAAAAGCTTCTAAAAAAGATCGATCAAGGCCTGTATTTTGAATGAACAAAAAAGTTGATTTTTCTTTTTCTAAAATCTCCGTAGCCAAAGCAAACAAGCTCGAATGAACTTGAAGCAAATAGTCCTGCTCAGGATTTTCTACAGAAAATTCTTCTAATAAAACTCGAGCATAAGCGGTGGCAGTCTTTTTCAAATACTAAACCCCAAATTGTCCCAATAAAGCCTTGTGATCTTGCACTTTGATTTCTCTTCCTAAAAGTTTCAAGCAAGTGCTACCTAAAAGCTCTATCAGTTGAGATTCCAAATGTTGTTTGGCTTGTTGAGTTTCTTCTTTTATTCGCAAACGTCCGTCTTTTAAGATATTTTCATGCAAGGTTTGGGCATGTACCCGAGCCTGCTCTAAAATTTGTAACTTTCTTTTTTCCGCCTGTTCCAATATCTGATGCGCTTGAATTTGAGCATCGTGTCTTAATTTTTCAGCTTCATGACGGGCCTGGATTAATTTTTGTTCACCTTCTTCTGCAGCGGCCAAACCAGTCGCTATTTTTTCTTTTCTGGCTTCTAAAGCGATATTCAAAGGGGGCCATACAAAACGCATTGTAAACCACACAAACAGTAAAAATGTAAGCATTTGACCAATCAATGTTGCATTAATGCTCATCGTTTACCCCCTTCCAATCGCATACTTAAGCACTTACTGTCCTGTCGTTGTCGTATTTTGTTCGGCATAACCAGCTTCAACAGACTTTGCGACATTTTTATACACGGCATTATCCAATAATTGAGCGGTAAATGGATTACCAAAAATTAGCAATAAAGCAATACCTATTCCGATAATGGGAACAGCATCCACCAAACCCGCAACCACAAACATACGAATTTGGAGTTTATCCATGATCTCAGGTTGACGCGCTGCGCTTTCTAAAAACTTACCCCCCAACATAGCCAAACCAATCGCAGCGCCAATCGCTGCTGCAGCCACCAAAATGGCTACTGCAAATAATGTGGTTGTGCTCACCCGCGTTAGGGCATCAATCAATTCAATACCGACTTGATCCACTGTATGTTCTCCTCATTGTTAATGTTCTGATACAGCCAAACTCAAATATACTAAAGTTAGCATCATAAATACAAATGCCTGAATCAGTATGACTAGAATATGAAATATAGCCCAGGGTAAGCCCAAAAGCCATTGCAACCACGGCGTTACCAAAGCTATTAAAATAAAAATCATTTCTCCGGCAAACATGTTTCCAAACAAGCGCAAACCAAGGGATATGGGTCTAGCCAATTCTTCTACAATTCTTAATAATAAATTAAAAGGCATCATCCACTTTCCAAAAGGATGAACAGCGGCCTCTACAGAAAAATGCCAAAGCCCTTTGTAATAAATGCCATAACCCAAAACAATAAAAAACACACCCAAAGCCAGGCCCAGTGTTAAATTTAAATCTGCTGTGGGAACGACTCTTAAATAATGAATACCTAATAAATTCGCAGCTTTTGGAAGCAAATCCACTGGTAATAAATCCATGGCATTCATCAAAAAAACCCAACAAAAAATCGTGAGCGCCAAGGCTGGAACCAAATTGCTTTTTTTACCAAAAGTGTCTTTCACTTGATCAGATACAAATTCAAAAATTAATTCTACAAAATTTTGCCAAGCCTGGGGGACTCCTGTGCTTGCACAGCGAGCAATTCTAAAAAAAAGCCACAGAAAACTCAGACCCAAAATCCAAGAAAAAAGCAAGGTGTCTAGGTGGATAGACCAAAAGCCCTCACCCAGCTTCCAGTGCTGGAGATGGTGTGTGACGTATTCTGAAGGTTTGATAGCCTCAATGGTCATAAGAATTTAGCTTAAATCTTTTCTAAGTTTATACAAATCAAAAAATGTTAAGAGATAATAACTCAAACTCGTTGAAAAAAAAACCAGTAAGCTCGAGTACGGCTGGTTCACATAAAAAGAGTCTAGACCGTATAAGGCAATCGTACCAGTCAGAAAAAAGATATATTGCAAAATTTTTGCAGAAAAGATATTTTTTGTAACATAACTAACTTTATTGTTTCCAAACTGAAGGGCATTCAAATAAAAAAAAATGCTATAACCTAACCTTAAAGACAGGAATGATACAGAAAACCCCATGGCCAGTATTAAAGTTTCAATCATCAAGATCCTATCTGAAAATGTTCTAAGATTCCATCTAATTCATCTAAGTTATTGTAAATAATAGCCAAACAGCCTTTCCCTGTGGGCCTGTGTTGAATACTTACCTTGGCCCCTAATTTTTCGGACAAAACATTTTGTAGTTTTCGAATATCTGGGTCTAAGGGCTTCGTTTTCTTCTTCAGGCTACCTAGCGTTTTTTCATCTCTTTGATTCAAGGAGCTTTCAGTCGCCCCTAAGAGCTTTTCTAATTCTCGAACGCTATAGCCAGCTTCAATGATTTTTTTAGCCCATTCGTATTGTGCCTCAACATTCAAACCTAAAAGTATTTTTGCATGCCCAACTTCCAACTCACCCTTTTCTAATAAATTTTTCACCTCAAAATGTAAATTCAAAAGCCTCAAGCTATTGGTTACGGTAGTTCTGGATTTTCCAAGCGCCTCTGCAACTTGCTGGTGAGTATATTTAAACTCCTTGGACAAACGGTCCAAGGCTAAGGCTTCCTCTACTGGGTTTAAATTTTCTCTTTGTAAATTTTCAATCAAACCAATGATCAAAGCCGAGGTATTATCCACGTCCTTAACAATAACAGGCACTTTCTTAAGACCTGCCATTTTGGCTGCATGAAAACGGCGTTCCCCAGCAATAATTTCGTAACTTTTGTTTGATTTTCGTACAATAATGGGCTGTACCATGCCCTGGGTTCTGATGGAATCTGCCAGACTTTGAATCTCTTTGTTTGCAGCATCCCGACGAGGCTGATACACTCCTGGCTTCAATTCTCCTAAATCCAGTTCTAAAATTTTAAGTCCAGATTTTAAGAGGTCCCCTTCTGGTTTTTCTAAAATATCCAAGGCCAAAACTTTTTCACCCAACAGGGCATTCAAGCCCTTACCTAAACTTCTTCCGATCGGCTTTGCTGTATTTTTATGCTTCAGCATGATTTAAAACCTTCTTGTGATTGGTGATACGACTTGTTTTTTTCAATAATTCTTTGGCTAAACTCAAATAGGCCTGAGCCCCTTTAGACAAGGGATCATAATACAAGGCCGGTAAACCATGGCTGGGAGCCTCAGCAACCCGAACATTCCTAGGGATAATGGTTTTAAACAAGGTATTTCCAAAATGTGCCTGCAACTGTAATCCCACATCGGTACTCAGACGATTTCTCGGATCATGCATGGTTCGAACCAAACCCCAAATGCTTAAACTAGGATTATTAACCTCTCGAATTTGTTCCACTGTTCCCAACAAAGCAGTCAGGCCTTCTAAGGCATAGTATTCGCACTGCATTGGAATTAAAATCCCATGGGCCGCCACCAAGGCATTAAGAGTCAGCATATTCAGGGTGGGAGGGCAATCAATGATAATCCAATCAAAATCATTTTCAAGGGTTTTTAGCGCTTGTGCTAACTTTTTGTCTTGGCCTTGGGAGCCTTGCTGGCCCTGTTGTTTCAAAATCAGGACTTCTGCTTCTGTTAGATCGCCATTGGCTGGCGCCAAGCAATAAGAAAATGGGGTATTTAAAATCACAGATTCCAAGCTGGCTGTATTTAATAAAACATCATTCATACTCAGCTCTAACTGATATTTATCAACCCCCGATCCCATAGTGGCATTCCCCTGCGGATCCAAATCCAAAAGCAAAGTTTTTCGTTTGATCTTACCCAGGGCTGCTGCCAGATTCACAGCGGTAGTTGTTTTACCAACGCCCCCTTTTTGGTTTACCACTGCTAAAATTTTAAATGTCATACTCGATAAGCCCCTTGAAACTTGAAGATCTATAGCGTTCCACTGATTAAAAAATAACACTAATGCCGAATAATCACAACTGAACGCTCAGCATCCAAACCAGGGACAATCACGGATGAAGCCTCGGCGGCCCAGTGAGATCGGTTTTCCTGAGCCAATAGATGACGTATTTCATCATCAGGGATCTGCCCCTTCATGGCCAAATAATAACCATCCGGCTTTAGCAAGTGTTGGGTTAGATTTACAAAATCTTCGAGAGAACTAACGGCCCGAGCCAAAACGCAATCTACTTTTTCTTCTTGCCCTTCTTCCCCCAATACCAAATCCTCAGCCCTCACACAAAGCGGACGGATATTTTTCAAGCCCAGCTCATGCTTCACGGTATTTAAAAATAAGATTTTCTTTTGGCGACTATCCACCAGTAAAAACTCAATTTCTGGATATAAAATTGCCAGGGGAACCCCAGGCAATCCAGCCCCAGTTCCAAAATCCAAGGCCTTTTTGATAGAGCCATTCAAATATTTCGCAATGCTGAAGCTATCCAAAATATGCTTGAGTAGCATTTCTTTAAGATCAGTAATCGCGCTTAAATTATACGTTTTATTCCAAAGGCTTAATAAGCTTAAATAAGCTTGTATTTTTTCTGTAAGTTCTACATCCCAAGCTGAAATACCTGAAATATCTGGGATGCCGATTTTTAAAACGCTTTCCTTCAAAAACTCATGCAGTTGTTTCAAGTTCAAGCTTGTATTTTCCCTTGTAAATATAAACCAGCATTAAAGAAATTGCAGCCGGCGTTACTCCAGAAATTCTAGAAGCCTGCCCCAAGGTTTCTGGTTTGAATTTCTTTAGCTTTTCTTGAATTTCTTTGGAAAGTCCCGAAACTTGGCAATAATCAAAGTTTAAAGGGATATTCATGTTTTCATAGCGCTCTGTTTTGGCTATTTCTTTGTCTTGTCTTTCAATATAGCCCTGGTACTTGATATTGATTTCCACCTGCTCCATGGCCTCTGCTTCTAATTTTTCCCAAACCTTATCTTGATCTTGAAATAAGTTCTTATAATTTAACTCTGGCCTTTTTAGAAGAGAAATCAGGTTGTATTCTTTTTCTAGAGGCTCTTTTAAATACTGATTAATAGCCTCGGCCTCTGGCATGCCAGGCCTTATCCAGGTTGATTTTAATTCCTGATGTAAGCGTTCTATTTGTTCTTGTTTGTTTTCAAAATGGCGAAACTTAGCATCATCTACTAACCCTAAGGCCCTGGCCTTTGCCGTTAATCGCAAATCTGCATTGTCTTCCCTTAAACGTAGGCGATGCTCCGCTCTACTTGTAAACATGCGGTAAGGTTCTTGGGTACCCAAAGTACTCAAGTCATCAATCAATACCCCCATATAGGCCTCATGCCTTTGTGGAAACCAGGGATCTTGATCTTGGGCTCTGAGTCCGGCATTAATGCCAGCCAACAAACCTTGGGCCGCAGCTTCTTCATAGCCTGTTGTACCATTGATTTGCCCTGCAAAAAATAAATTCCTAATGCCCTTGGTTTCCAAACTGAGCTTTAGATCCCGAGGATCAAAATAATCGTATTCAATCGCATAGCCAGGCCTCGTAATATGAGCCTGCTCTAAACCAGGAATGGAACGTACTAAATCCAATTGAATATCAAAGGGCAAAGAAGTTGATATGCCGTTGGGGTAAATCTCAAAAGTATCCAAACCCTCTGGTTCGATAAAAATCTGATGTGAATTTTTATCTGCAAAACGAACCACTTTGTCTTCAATGGATGGACAATACCTGGGTCCTATGCCTTCTATCAAACCAGTATACAGGGGGGAACGGTGAAGACCCTCTCGAATCACCCGATGTGTTTCTAAACTCGTGTGCGTAATATAGCATTTTGTTTGCTGGGGATGCTTTAAACCCAAAAGATCCGCCCAAAAAGAAAAGTAGGGCGTCGGGCTATCACCTGCTTGTTCCTGCATCAAGGCATAATCAATTGTCTTCCCATCAATCCTTGGTGGCGTTCCTGTTTTCAAACGGCCCACCCGAAACGGCAGGGCCCTCATTTTTTCAGCCAAAGTCAAAGCCGGGGGATCTCCTGCCCTACCCCCAGAATAGCTTTTATCCCCCACATGCAACTTTCCTGCTAAAAAAGTCCCGGCCGTTAACACCACGGCTTTGCTATAAAAATAAATTCCAGCCTGAGTAATAACGCCTTTGACTTGATCCTGCTCTACAATCAGATCATCCACGGCCTGCTGAAAAATTTCTAGATTTTCCTGTTTTTCGACTATATTCCGTATCGCAGCTTTGTACAGGCTTCTGTCGGCCTGGGCCCGGGTTGCACGCACCGCAGGGCCCTTGCTGGCATTTAATATTCTAAAATGGATTCCGCCCAAATCCGCCGCCATGGCCATAGCGCCTCCCATGGCATCGACTTCCTTCACCAAATGGCCCTTGCCAATACCACCAATCGCAGGATTACAGGACATTTGCCCAATGGTTTCAATGTTATGGGAAAGCAATAGGGTTTTTGATCCCATACGCGCGGCAGCCAAAGCAGCTTCTGTTCCGGCATGTCCACCGCCAATAACGATGACATCGTAATGTTTTGGAAATTTCATGAATATGCTCGCATCAAGCCCATCAAATGGATTTATTAAATAATCAAAATTTTGACCATTATAAAATCTTATGATTTTTATTTCAAATTTATTGGCAGGATTTTGGAATGTATTGGGTGGGAATGGCTACTACGGACCATATATCTGGAACACAGTACCAGATCAAGGATTTATTGATAGGATCAATATAGGCTACTATCCAAATACGCTTGCCAGATGCGGGACCCAGTATTGAATTGGGTTGAAGCATCACATTAACAGCAGGACCAGTTACAGGAACCCCATTAACCCTTGTTGTCGTTGACCACAAAAAAAGACTCGATCTATATAAGTTGACCCAACCGTATAAACATAGGTATTCGCGGATCCATTCAAGTACACTGCAGATAAATCCGGGGGCTTTACGCTTGTTTCTGGTAAAGCCTGATTTTAAATTTTTCAAATAAAGCAATCAATTATTATTTTTTAAAACTTCTGAAACTCCCTACGGCTGAAGCCGAGGGGTTCTAAGAACAAAATTGAAAACTCTCTTTGGCTCTCAGAAATACTTGCGCATTTCTTACAGCATCCAAAGCATCATTCTCAACCGATTTCTCTTTAACAAGCGAACCAC
>JBJSZW010000024.1:0-6071 GCA_046090565.1 Gammaproteobacteria bacterium | reverse complement strand
ACAGGTTTGTGGGCCTTTTTTAGGCTGGATTTTGGCATCGCCTTGAATATAGCCCAAAATAATTTGATCAATGTACACGGACCAGGTTTTAAGTTTGCTTTGAAATTCTTGGGCCTTGCACACCCCTATTTTTAAGATTGGAGCCAGATTTAAATCTTCAGACACCAGGCCCGATAGCCCCATCAATCCGGGCTTTAAACTGGCCAAAAGCAGGCCTTCAACGCCTTCAATCAATATGCCATAAATAGCCAATTGCAATTCATCTAATTCTGTATTTTGGTACCAATTTTTTGAAATCATGCCTGATTTGTAATCCAATATAATTTTTCGCCCCTGATTTTCCAGTAAACGATCCACCCTTAATTCAATTCTTTTTTCATGGCCTTTTCCCTGCCAATGGCCATTGATTTTATACTCCAAGCCCGAATTAGAGAAAGCCTTAAAATAAACTTCGTATTCTGACCAAGCTTCTAAGATTTTTTGCATTCTGGATAATTCTAAGCTTAAAATAGGCTCTTTCCAAAATTTTTTACCCTGGTATTCTAGCCTTAATTGTTCCAAGGCATGTGCAATATTTTGCCCATTTTTTGAAAAATGCCAAAGTGCACGGTGCAAAAACACACCCCGAAGCATGGCTCTTTGAGCTTTAGGATCTTGTTTTAAAATTAAGGGATTCAAGCGCCCTGCTGCATAGCCCTTGAATGGGCATTCTAACTGAGCTTGCAAAATCCTAACCGAGGGCAGGGTATCTTGTTGATACGGCAGGCCCATTTTATCTTCATAGCTTTCAAATATTATTTTAGGTTCTATTTTTTGCTCTAAATTTGAAAAACCAGTATTCACCTCAGAAAAAATCTGTTTATCAAAGGCTAAATTTCTAATCAAGGGGCTTAGGCCTTGATGAATGCCTTCTGGGGTTCTAGACACATGGCTGATACGAACCGTTTTCGCCCCCTGAACCAGTAAATTGGTTATTTTTTCCGCCACTGAATATTCGCGATCCGCAGAAGAGCGTGGTAAACCATATTTTTTTTGTATGGCATAGGGAATGAAGGGATTGGCTTTGGGTGATTTTGGCCAAGTATTTTCATCCATGCCTGAAATCCAGAGCTTATAAAAAGGCAGGCCCGTGGCTTCTAACAAACCTAAGACTTGAATTTTAGGTTCTGCATGTTCGGGCAAAAAGGTTTGATCTTGAATCAGCTTACCTAAATTAGATAGCAGTTGTTTGTAGCTTATTTTTCCTAAAAAGGGCGACCATTCGCTGTATTCTATCAAAACTTTGTTCCAAGAAAAATGCAACTGGTATTCCAGGCTTGATAATTTCGTAGGTTTTGGCCAGCCACAAGTTTTTAGAAAATTTTGAACTAAAATCAGCCAGTCTTTAATTTCTAGGCGTTTTAATTCTAAAATCTTTTTTTTGAATTCTATCCAATTTTTAATCAGTGCTTTAAGTTCTGGTAGCGCTTTGGCTTTTGCTTCTTGAAATTTCTGAAAAAGCATTTCTAAATCTAATATTTTATAGGATTCATAGTGCTGTTTTCTTAAGAAAATTTCAAAGACCCAGTAATCTTCGGCCATTAAACAGCTGCCCTGCCAATAGGGGCGTTTTAATAATCTAAACAAATCAGCTAATTCTAAAAAATCCTGGCTTAAAATCTGTAATAGATCATAAGCTGCCCTAATTAAATGGTAACTCAAAAGATTGGGCGGGGCTGCAATATTAACCGCTGTTTCAGGCAGTACTTCTAAAAGACTATCTGCCCAGAGAGCACGGCTTAATTGTAAATCTGGAACCACCAAGCCCAACTGACCCGGTGCTTTCTGGCTTTCTAGCTCTTGTGCCAACCATTGGCCTACTATTTTGCGTTCGGTTTGAAAATCCACGCAGGGCTGGATGGCGATGGCTTCTGGCCTTGTTGTAAAGTTAATTGCTTTAACTTCTATGCCAAGGCTCACACAGGACTTCCAAAAATTCAACCAAAAAGGACTTTGTTCATAAAAACCGACTAAAATAATCAGTTTTGGCCGCAATGTGGGGCTTGTTTCTAAGATTTGATACAATTGTTTTAAAATGCTTTGAGTTCTGAATAAATGCTTGGTATTTAATTGTTTTTCTAATTGCAAACGCCAATCCAAAAATACCTTATGTTCTTGGGTTTCTGCTTCCCAGGTTTTGATGTCCCAAAGGCTGGCCCAGGTGTCTGACTCTATGCATAATTCTGCCAAATCATCGGGCCTTAAAATAGGCGAATCTGAATGTTTTTGTATGATCTCTTTCCAAAAATGCTGTAAAAAGCGGCCCTTAATATGAAAGCCATGAAGGCTGTGAGAATCCGGCCCTTGGTTTTGCTCAGACCGGGCATGCCAAATCGCATCTACCCAAGATTGTAGGGCCAGTATTTTTTTGCGAAGCTCTTGCCCTGTGTATTTTTTGTATTTTTGGTTTAAAGAGTCTGCCAAGCGAATATTAGAGCTGATCACCTGGGTGGTTTCTGGCTTGTTTTTTAAAAAAAACAGCAGTTCCTGTATTTGGGTTATTTGCGTTATTTGCATAGACATGAAGCTTTGGCCTACAATGATTAAATGTTTGAGTTACCCAAAATTAAGCTTCAGCGCATTGGGCACCGCGGCCTGGCAGACCTTGCTCCTGAGAATACCCTATTGGGCTTAGAAGCCGCAAGTAAACGTGGCTTAGGCTGGGTAGAATTTGATGTGCGAACAACAAAAGACTCTAAATGGGTTTTATTGCACGATGCCAGTTTGAAACGAACAACAGCCCAATCTGGCTGGCTCTCGAAGAAAACATGGCCTGAAATTCAAGCACAATGCCCCAGCATCCCAAGCCTGGAAGCCGTTTTAAAGCATTGTAAGCAGCTTGGTTTGTACCCCAATATTGAAATTAAAACGCCTTTTGTTGCTTCTTTGACCCATCTTAGGGCCCTAAAACAGTTATGCTGTTTGGCCCGAAAATACTGCCAGCCCCTGCCTTTGATCAGTAGCTTTAATCTTGCAAATACTGTTTTTTTTGCTGAAAAGAAACCCGAATTTCCATTGGCCTTGTTAATTCATCAGGACAAATCCCAAGCCCTAAGCTTATTAGCACAATACCCCAGGGCTTTTTATAGCATCCATATTAATTATCGGCTTTTAAATTCGAAATTTCTGGACCAATTAAGGGCCTATTCCCCCAGGGTTTTTCTGTACAATGCACCGAAAAATCAGTATGCAGCTATTATTAAACAATACAAAACCCCCCTGTTTGTAGACCACTGAAACTGGCCTATAATCAAGAAATGATTGCTCAACTTGCTCAAAAAAAAGTCCTGCTTTGGGGGGCCTCTGGACACGCCAAAGTTTTAGTACCTATTTTGGCTTCACTCAACATGCAAGTTCTGGCATTTATTGATTTGAAAGCTGATAAAATAGAATTTTTATCCCAACCTGTTTTTAAAAATCTTGAAGATTTTCTGAATTCTAAATTATTTCTTCCCTATGCAAAACAAGCTGATCAACTTTACTTTGCACTGGCCTTTGGGGGGCATCAGGGCCCAAGCCGCCTAGAACTGCATGAAAAATTAATGGCCCAGGGCCTCAGCCCCATTGATTTAATCCACCCACGCGCTTGGGTAGCCGACAGCGCCCAATTAGAGGCAGGAGTTCAAGTTTTAGGCATGGCTGCTGTTTCTGAAGAAGTGCGTATTGGCAAACAAAGCATTGTAAATACCCAGGCCTCGATTGATCACGAAAGCCAAATTGGGCAGGGAGTGCATATCATGCCTGGTGCTACCTTGGCGGGCTGTGTTGAAGTTGATGATTTTGCTTGCATTGGCTCTGGCGCTACTGTTTTGCCTCGCATTAAAATCGGCAAAGGCGCCATGGTAGGCGCAGGCGCCGTTGTGACTCGGGATGTGCCAGCCTATACTACCGTGATGGGTATTCCTGCTAAAATAGCTAAATTAAAGGAGAATTCTTAAATATGGCTAATACAACTCAAAATCAAGACGATACCCAAGGGTTTTTAGCCCAAAGAAAGAATAATACGGAAAGCTTGGCAAACTTAGAAACTAAAACCCACATGGGGACGCAATTTTTAATAGAAGCCTGTAAACACCAATATTCCTATAATTTTGATTGGTTGGGTTTGCCGATTATTCAATTCCCCCAAGACATGGTGGCTGTGCAGGAAATTATTTGGAAAACAAAGCCGGATTTGATCATTGAAACTGGTGTGGCTCGTGGTGGTTCTTTGATTTTAAGTGCCTCTATCCTTCAACTTTTAAATGGCGATGGGCGCGTGATAGGCATTGATATTGATATTCGCCCGCACAATAAGAAAGCCATTGAAACACACCCCCTAGCGCATCGCATTGAATTGATCCAGGGCTCTTCGATTGATCCAGCTGTTTTATCCAAAGTCGGCAGTTTTATTCAGCCCAAACACAAAGTAATGGTGATTCTAGATTCTAGCCACACCAAAGAACATGTGCTTGAAGAGCTGAACCTTTATGAAAATTTCGTAAGCCCAGATTGCTATTTAATTGTTATGGATACCGTGGTAGACGATATGCCTGAAGGGGCTTTTCCTGATCGCCCTTGGGGCAAACACAGTAATCCCAAACAAGCTGTGCATGAATTTTTGAAAACCAATACGCGTTTTAGTATTGATAAAAGCATTCAAAACAAACTATTAATCACCGTAGCACCGGATGGATACTTAAAATGTCTAAAATAAAACCTGAAGCACAAACTGAAAATAAGCCCGAAGCAAAAACAGAAGCCAAAAAAAATATTCCTGTTGCAGGTCCCTCCATCACCCAAAACGAAATCGCCTATGTCATGGATGCCATTCAACATGGTTGGTATGAAAATGCCAATGGCTATATTGACAAATTTGAAGCCAAATTCAAAAAATACTTAAACCGCCAATATGCTGTTTCTCTGCCCTCTTGTACATCGGCCCTGCATTTGAGCTTGCTGGCCCTAGGAATAGGCCCTGGTGATGAAGTGATCGTACCCGATGCCACCTGGATTGCCTCTGCAGCGCCCATTAGCTATGTAGGGGCCATGCCACAATTTGCAGACATGGCTCCACAAACTTGGTGCCTTTGCCCCAAGAGTGTTGAAAAATTAATTTCTAAAAAAACAAAGGCTATTATTAGCGTGAATCTGTATGGACACATGCCGGATTACGATGCTTTGTCTGCTTTGGGAACCTCCCTGGGCATTCCGATTATTGAAGATGCTGCAGAATCCATAGGCTCCAGTTACAAAGATAAATTATCTGGCTGTTTCGGGTTAACCAGCTGTTTTAGCTTTCATGGTTCTAAAACGCTTACCACTGGCGAAGGTGGTATGCTGTTAACGGATGATCCGGATATCTATAAAAAAATCATGATCTTAAGAGATCATGGCCGAGTCCCTGGCGATATTTTATTTCGCAACCAAGAAATCGGCTACAAATACAAAATGTCTAATTTACAGGCCGCCCTGGGCTTGGCACAATTAGAACGTATCGATACTTTGGTGTATCAAAAACGGGCCATTTTCGAAACCTATAAAATTGCTTTTGAAGATGAGATTCACAAGGGCCGCGTGAGCCTGAATCCCCATTTTGAACCTGTGCAAAACAGCTATTGGATGACAACCCTGCTTTATAACACAGATTTTAAAGGCTCGAAAGCCGATTTGGTTGTTAAACTCAAAGAACAAGGCATTTCAACCCGCCCCTTTTTCTACCCTTTAAGCAGCTTAGAGGCCTATGCCAAGCACCCCAATAAAAAGGCATTCCAAAAAAACAATACCCAGGCCTATGCTATTTCCGAACATGGCATTAATCTGCCTTCAGCGGCATCTCTTAGAACAGATGATATTAATCGGGTGAGGGATAGCTTGCTTGGTATTTTTCTAAAATAGTATTTCTTTGTAGGTTTATTGATAGTTTCTCTGAAACTCCCTACGGCTGAAGCCGAGGGGTTCTAAGAACAAAATTGAAAACTCTCTTTGGCTCTCAGAAATACTTGCGCATTTCTTACCAAAAACAAGCGTAAAGCCCCCGGATTTATCCGTGG